>NZ_JBGSUU010000096.1:0-8564 GCF_041753295.1 Geminocystis sp. | reverse complement strand
TGGTGAAGCCTTAGAAGCGTTTCGCACCGCCATATCTTTTCGCTTTTTTCAATGGTTAAAAGATAATATTGAGGTATTTACTAATTATAAAGCAAGTTTGGGCTTTGTTTGGGCATAATTTTTGTTTAAGTACCGTTAAGTACATAAAGTTTTGCCCAAAATCTTGCATGATAGTAATAGTCTGGATTTTTGGTTTTTAGCCACAAGCCTTCTACGATAACTAAATATATTGCCATACCAGTGGTTAATACTGGCCATAACATATGAAAAATAGCAGTAAAAGCAAACTGCATCCGAGAAAGAATTAAAGTATCTGAAAGAAAATCCATAAATTGCTACAGTTATTATTAATTGCCTTTTTATTGTAGTCACTATTTTGGTTTGACGAATCGTCTTTCTTTATTTTGTCAAACTTTCAAAACTTTCTCTCACTTTTTTGTCTATTTCTTGACTTATTTTAAAAACTAATGTAGTCTGTGATCTTGATATATTTGTAAGTCAAACCAAAAAGTTGTACCTACTCCTACTTCGCTAGTTAAGTGAATTTGGCTATTATGTTTATCGGCAATATTTTTGACAATCGATAAACCTAAACCTGTACCTTCTAAAGTATGTACTCTATTTTCTACTCGGAAAAAACGCTCGAATATAGCCTCTTGGTCTTCTGGTGCAATACCTATTCCTGTATCAGTAATTTCCACTCTTACATGAGAATATTCAGAAGGATTTTCAGGGTTGTTTTGTACTGCATAAGCCTTAATGGTAACGCTACCTTCATCTAAAGTAAATTTAAGGGCATTGCCAACTAAATTAGTAAATACTTGTAAAAGTAAGTCATAATGTCCCCAAATTGGTGGTAATGAAGGCTCAATATTTTGGATTAATTTAATGTTTTTATCTTTAGCATTTAGTTGATATGTTCTTAAAGTTTGTTCGATAGGTTGCGCTAAATCTAAAGGAGAAAATTGATAACTTCTCGAAGATTCTAAACGAGATAAATCTAAGACATCATTAACTAATCTGGTAAGTCGATCTGTTTCGTTATTTGCTGTTTGTAAAAACTCTAATTTTTCTGCTTCCGTTAAATCTTCTCCGTATTCAAAAAGGGTTTCAATAAAAGATTTAATATTGAATAAAGGTGTTCTTAATTCATGAGAAACATTACTAATAAATTGACTTTTAGCTTCATTTAATTCTGCTTCTTTCGTAATATCTTGTACAGTCATCACAATTCCTTTGATGTTTTCTCTATTTTGATCAAAGACTTGAGTTAATAAAATTCTAAAAGTATGAGGATTAGAGGAGTTTAAATTAATGGTAAACTCTCCTCTGGTGGGTAAAATATTATTATGATCTTTTTCTACTTCTTGATGTTCTCCTTGAGAAATATTCTTCAAAGGTTGTTGCAGTTGTTGAGTAACTTCTAAGGGTAAATATTCTAATAAATTTTCACCGATAATATGAGTTTCTTCCCATTCAAACATTCTTCTAGCTGCTGGATTTACTAAGATTAATTTTAGCTGTGAATCTAGTAAAATTGCTCCATCGGCAATAGTGGAAACAAGGGTTTCTAATTTGGCTTTTTCGGCGGTTAATTCTTCAATATTTTGTTCTTCATATTTCTCTAAAATTTCAGCCATATCATTAAAACTTAAAATCAATTCTCCTAACTCTCCTCCTAAAGGTAAGTCAATTCTTTGTTTAAAATTTCCTGTGGCAATATTTTTCACTCCTAACAATAATTCTTTGATGGGTTGGGTTATAGTTAAAGCGTTAAAGACTCCTCCTAGAATCACCATGGCCCAAATAGAGATAAAAACCGCGATGGTAACGTCTCTAGTTAAGTTGGATGAAGCCACCACCGTGGGATTAGGATTAATGCCTATGGCTAACACTCCTAAATATTGATTCTCCGAAAATAAAGGTACAAATACATCGGTAACAATACCATCAGGAGTTAAATGTTGTCTAACTACGGGAGTTTTAACATGGGTTTGATAATCTTCAGGTAACTCTAATTTTCTTTGAATGGTAAGAGAATTTTTGACTTCGTCTTGAGAAAAGGGAATCCCGAAAAAAATATGTCCTTCTTCGTTAGCATAAATAATATATCTTACACTAGATGTACTATTAAAAAATCTTCCCGAAAATTGTGCCACTTCTGTTAATTTATCTTCCCCAATCAACGGCGCAACATTACTGGCTAATAGTAATCCTAAATCTCTACCAAAACGAGTATCGTTCATTTGAGCATCTTTTTGAATGGAATTGACTGCCCAAAATGTTAAACTACTCATTACTAATGATACCACTAGGGTGGCGATCGCCATTAATTTAGTTTGGAGGGTAAATTCTGACCACCAACGCGCGATAATTTCTTTAAGTACTTGCACCAGATTAATTAATAATAGTAAACAGTGAATGGAGAAGAAAATTGAGAGTTTTTAAACAACAATTGATTTTGATTTTCTTTGTCGGGGATGTTTATTAATTGTAAGTCTTCATTTTTCAAGATGAAATTTAATCGCACAACAATATCATTGGTAATTTTAGCATTAGGTTTAACGGGGTTTGTTTTTTTTAGGGAAATTAAGGATCAACAATTTGATCTTACTTCTAAAATAGATAAACAAGAGGAAAAAAAGGAGAAAATATTTACTTTTGACACTAAAGAGATTAAAAATATTGACATCGAAGTAAATCAGGAAAAAATTAGTTTTGAGAAAACAGATAAAAATATTTGGCTGATGACACAACCTCAAAAACTAAAGGTAAATGATGCCGCCATGAATTTTCTAATCAACTTATTCAATCAAGCAGAAAATAAGCTAGAAATTCCTTCAACGCCAGAAAAAATACAAGAATTTGGTTTAGATAAATCTCGCCATAAAATTTCTTTAATTTTAAACAATGGCGATAAATATCAAATAATTCTTGGTAAGGGGAATTTTGACGATACCGCAATTTATGCACAAGTTATTTTTCCTGAATCCCTAAAAGCAAAACAAAATATTTTTTTAGTATCTAAAAGTTTTCAATACGCCATTGAAAGAGATTTAGAGGAATGGAAATAATTAATTAAAATGAGAAAAAGAAAATCAAAGAAAAATAAAAAAAGAAAATTTCCGTCTATTCTTACTTTTATCGATAGCAAATTAATAATAGATAATTTTATTGATTTTGATAAAATTTTTTAATAAGAGTATTTTTTTTATAATGTTTAAAGTAGAAGAAAACTTGTTTATTAATACTGTTTATTAGGATCTTAAACTTGTTCATTAATTACAATTATGTAGATTATTTTGGGTTGATTTGAATTATAAAAATTGATTAAAATTTGAAGTGCTAATATTAATTACTTTCCTTGAAAACTAATAAATGTTTATAAAACTATATTTTTAATTTTTTTAAGTTTTTAATTCTTAATAATTCCGTAACACTGAAAGTTTGACGAGATTCTAAAGCAGGTAAAGATTCAATGGCATTTAATAAAGCCTCTTTCGCTTCAATGGTGGAATAACCTCGTGTTAAAGCTATTTTGATGGCTTCTTCATCGGCGTTTAATTCTTTTTCCACAATTAGATTTTGCTTCCAAATTTTATTCCCAGCTATAAATAAAAAACTACCAAATAATGCAGTGCCGACAATATTTTGTTGTATTAATTCTACGGAAAATCCCAGCAATGTAGCTAAAGCAACTCCTTGATAAACGTCAAATTTAACAAGTTTTACCTTTACTAAAAAAGCCACAGTGTACAATAAAAGTAAATCTCTTTGAGGTAAGGATAACCTTTTCCATAAATCAAAATTAATATATATAATCCGATTTTTTGATTGCCAAGGAAGAGGAGAAAAAGTCGTAATTGTCTTAGATTGTTGAGGTTTACTGACAATCCGACATAACATTCTCCCCGAAGCAGGCATTAAATCTTGTAATCGATTAATTTCCTTTCCTATACTCATCTTGTCCTCGAATTTCATGAGAGGGTAAAACAGCATCCTGTAACCAACAGGTTTCTAACAATCTAATTTTATATAAATACCAAAATCGAGTTGGTTTCCACACAGATTCTTGCTCAATATCTGGTGTTAAAGATTGATTTAGATATTGCCAAGTAGCACGACTTATTTTTTTTATGCTGTAAATCATCTTATTTATCTCCTAATAAGTTATCAATAAAACAAATTCACTTCCTCACAGCCATTGGCTTATACATATTAATTTGACCAATTTCTTGATATTTTATATCAGGGCGAAAAAGAGAGATAAATAGAGATAGAAGGAGAAAATGCCTTTTATTTCCCTAAATTTTCCTGAATTTAGCCTTTAAAAAAATTAGTAATAATTGACAAATAAGTAAACTTTTGTTGCATTTATAGACTTCTAGTAATATCAATAGTAATTCTTCCTTCAAAATCAGGAATAGGAGGAGATAGTTTAGATAGTTTTACTCTCACTTTATTAATGAATTTAATTTTTAACACATCCTCGGCGATAACATCCGCTAATTTTTCCACTAACGCAAATTTAGCAGTTTTGAGCAAATGTTTAACGAGACTAATTGCCTGACGATAATCAACGGTGTCGTCTAAATTATCACTTTTGCCTGATGGTTGCAAATCTACCCATAAAACTAAATCGACCTCAAACCATTGTCCTAAAGTTCTTTCTTCTGGTAATAACCCTGTATAACCATAACCACGAATACCAGTAACTTTAATACTATCCATACTTTATTTTACTTAAATTTACTGTTACTTATGATACCTTATTCCTCATGAGTAATTACTAATGATTCATTGTTTAAGGTTGATTCTGAGGGAATTTTTATGTAGAGATTTTCTAGTATAACACCAGCACCTGCCACCCAAGGAGGTGCAATTAAAGCGCCAATAATACCTAATACTTGCACTCCTCCTAACACGGCTAGTAGTTGATATAACGGTTGTACTTTAACACTAGAGCCTACTAATAAGGGATCTAATACATAGGTTTCTACATTTTGGATAATTACAAATAATAACAGAACCCACCCAAATATCCAACCACCTTGGGCGATGGCGACAATTAAGGCTGGAATTGAGCCTAAAACTGGTCCAAAAAATGGTATTAAGTTAGTAAAACCTGCAATAACTCCTAATCCTAAAGCAAATTCTGTAATACCGATAAATTTTAAGCCGATGGTAATGGCTACCCCTAAGATTAAAGATACTAAGATTCTACCTTGAATATATTTTCCCATACGATCGCTTACAGGGGCAAATTGAGCTTCTAAACGGGAATCCCAAGGAGAAGGAAATAAACTGACAAAATCTTTAATTAATCGACTCGAACCAGCTAACATATAACCAGAAAGAATGATAGAAAGAAGGATATTAAAAACACCGCCAACGATGCCTTTAGTAACCCCTAATGAGCTAACAATAAGCTTTTGACTCCATTTTACCGCCCAAGCCGTTAAACCTTGTAAATCTAACCATTGATCTATTAAGTTTAAGGCTTTTGGTTCAGTAATGCCAAAACGGATAATTAAAGATTGAGTTAAAGAAGTGATAATGTCTAAATATGTTGGCAACTTTTGTAATAATCTTTGAATTTGAGTTATTACAGTAGGCCCGATAATTAAACCAGCCCCAGTAATGATTAAAATAATGAGTAAATAAGCTAAAATCACCCCTAACCATCGAGGAATCTTGATTTTTTCGCTATAGTCAACGATAGGTGCTAAGGTTGCCGCTAACACTGCTGAAATCATTAAAATAACCAATAAACCTCTTAATTGCCATAACAAAATTATCGATAAAAAAGTTACGGTAATAAGGGCGATACTACTAAGAGAAATAGAAGTGGGAGTCCTTAATTTAGTCATATAATAATTTCAGATTAATTAACTATATATTGTCTGAAAATTAAGAATTTTGCTCAATTTCATTTTTTTTAGAAAATCCCCACACAAACATCCCAATAATAACGCCAATCATAAGCCATTCTGGAGGCACGAGAGTAGGATAAGCGACTTTCACTATTAGTCTTAAACCAACTAAACCAACGGTAATAAACCCTGCGTCTTGTAAATGAGTAAATTCTTCAATCCAACGAATAAATAATTGTGCGAGAAAACGTAAAGCAATAACGCCAATTGTACCTCCTGCGAGAATCAACCAAATTTCATCGGCAACGGCGATGGCCGTGGTAACACTATCTAAAGAAAAGGCTAAATCTGTAAAGGCAATCATGGGGATAGCTTGCCATAAACTCGTAAAATTTAATTTTGATGAATTTTCCTCCTCTCCTTCGCTATTACTAGAAAAATATTGATAGGTTAACCATAATAAATACAAGCCTCCTAGTAAAGAAAATTGCCAATATTTAATCACCCAAGTGGCGGTTACAATTAATGTCATTCTTAAAACATAAGCCATTAATAAGCCAATATTTAAAGCGTAGTTTTGTTGTTTTTCATCTTTCAATCCTTGGGCAATAGAAGCTAAGGCAATGGCGTTATCTGCGGATAAAACTGCTTCTAAAGCCACGAGAATGATGAGAATAAAAACCGTATCAATGCCAAAATCAATAGAAGGATGTAAAATTTGGTCAAGCATTAAAATTTTGTACCTTGTTCAATGAGTGTTACTATGAGTTGAATTATGGGTTTAAGCTGATTATCTTTTTCTTTGATAAAGTAATTATCTTTTCTGGTGCTTAATCTTCCCAATATTTTCTATTTTATTATTAAAGTATCTTTTTAGTATAGTTATGATTCTAGGATTTGATCCGGGTAGAGATAAATGTGGGGTAGCTGTTCTTGATATTAATAAGAAAATATTATATAATAAAGTCGTTGATAGTGACAAGGCGATCGGCATCATTGAGGAATTAATCAAAAAATATAACCCTTTAAAAATAGTAATGGGAAATCAAACCACTTCTAAACAGTGGAAACAGCGATTAAAAGATAATTTAAACTTATATATAAACTTACAATTAGTGGACGAAAGAAATAGCACTGTAGAAGCAAGACAAAAATACTGGGAAATGTATCCACCGAAAGGGTTAACTCGATTGATACCAAAAGGGTTAAGAATCCCCCCTCGTCCAGTAGATGATATTGTAGCGATTATACTCATTGAACGATATTTGAATAAAAATGATCAATAATGAAGCCAAAATAATTGTAAATTAGATCTTTCTTGGTTAGAAAATAATTTTAAGATTAAAGTAGCTGAAAAAAGATAATATTATCCCCTTATTTAAGGGGAATTTGGTAAGATATTATGATTATTAACTCTATAAAACCATAAATTGACTCATCGCTTCTTGACGAGCGGATACGCTCATATCTGACCAAAAATCATCAAAAGACAATACATTATTAGGATTATTTAGATAGTTAATATATTCTTTTTCTGCTATACTTAATTTGTTGTTTATACCAAGTAATAGGATTGCAATTATCTTTATTACCACCTCCTAATAAAATAGGCATTCTTTTAGGCGTAAAAGTATAAAATATTCTGATAGCTTCATTGTTACTATTAATTGGTCTTAATTCTCTTAAATTAAAATTTGTCCCCTTAATCTTACTGCTATTCTCTGCACCTAAATTAACTCCTTTTTCTTCTAAATAATTAATTACAATCGAAATTTTTATTTGACTTTTTTCATCTAATTGAGAAAAATAGTTTAAGAATTTTTCCGAACAAATAATATTCCATTCTCGATAGCCAATTTTAATAATAAATATACGATTATTTTCAATTTTTACATATAATTTAATATCGCAGTTACAATCAATTTCTTGTACATTAACTCCCCGATAATTAATAGTTTTACTAAAAGTTACCTTATCTAAAGTATTTTCTAATAAACCAAATTGCCTTTCCAAAAGATTAATTTCTTCTGAATCTAACTTTAGTATTTGTGTTAAAATTTTATCGCTAATAATTAAACTAGAATAACAATAACTGAATCTTTCTTTTAAAGTATCAGAACGTTTTTGATTTAGATTATCTAACTTTTTTTCGATCTCTTGAATCTCAATATCTTTAGCTTTTAACTTTTCGACATTGACTTCATTTTCACTCTGAAGATTGCGTAAATTATTCTCAAGTTTTACTGCTTCATCTAAATAAAATTGAGTGAATTGTTCAGCTTCTATTCTTTTGTTTAGTTCAGCTTCTAACTCTAATTTAATTTTTAAATCATCAGTATTCTTTAATGTTTTTTCTAATTCTAATCTGGCGTTATAGGCTTTATTTAGTTTGATTGTTAATTATCTTTTTCTTGAGTAACTTGATTAATTTTGAGTCGATAATTTTCTATTTCTGTCTCTAATTGCTCAATTTTACCTAACTGATTTTGCAAGGATTGATATTGTTGAAAAAGATATTTATTTTGGATAATTAAATGTTCATATTCTTTTTGGGCGTTGCTGAATTAAGGTATGATTTTTAGATAAAGGGGTCAAATTATCAAAAATAAAAAAATGATACAATGTCCAGAGTGCGGGTCTAAACATATTCACAAAAATGGAATTAAAAAAGGAAAGCAAAATCATCTTTGT
>NZ_JBGSUU010000095.1:0-9544 GCF_041753295.1 Geminocystis sp. | reverse complement strand
GGTCAGTAATTTAACAGAAGAAATAAGGAAAATATTAGGATATTTTAGTAAAAAATGTCAAAAATATTATAGTTATTAGACAGACAAGAAATAAACAAGAAAAAAGAATAGGCAAAATCAAAATAAGGTCAAAAAAGCCTTTATTTGTGCTGTCAAAAAATAAAAAAGATAGTCAAACAATTATAATTTTTAGTCAGAAGACAAAGATTTTCTATATCTGAATAAAAGTTAGATATAATTCAAGTATTGTTTTTTGCGAACTACATAATGAAGTGCGGAATGTGGGTTTAAATTATTTATTTGATGACTGTGGTGGGTGGAAATTAACTTTAGAAAAATATAAAAAATTAAGACAAGAAAAAATAGAAGCTGAATACAAAGCTAAAACAAAAGCAGTAAACACTCAAGCTAACAGTTTATGGTTTTATGAGGATAACGACTAAAAGTTATTTGATAGACAATTGATAGACATAATTTGTTTATTAATTGCCTATCACCTTGAAAACTCGTTAATTTAGAAAGATGGACAAATGATAGACAAAAATAATTAAAGTTATTGATTTATCTAGGGTTTAGCTATTTTTATTATCTCTGACACGAGGATTAACTGACCTCGTAACAATGAAAAATAGGTTTAATTTTAGATGCCGGGAGGCGGAATTGAACCGCCGACACGAGGATTTTCAGTCCTCTGCTCTACCGACTGAGCTATCCTGGCTGACTTTCGTCATTTATTTAATATAACGAAGTTTAGTTATAATTGCAAGTTTTTTACTCAAATTTTTAAAAAATTCCTAAATAATGAACAAAAAAAGAACTTTGTTAATACTCGAAAGGTTGAGAATATAAGGATTTTTTAGAATATATAAATATTACTGATCATGATTATCTTCCCCGAATTACTCCGTCAACTACAGGACGAATACCATTACCTTCAAAAGGAGAAGAGTTACCATCCCAGTTAAAGTCACTGATACGCAAATTAAGTGAGCCTAATTGTAATACAGGATTGTAACGAATCAAAATATTATAAGTTCGACGACTATATTCTAAAAAGTAGTCTGTGCTAATTTCTTGATTGGTTTTGACGTTAATAAAACTCTGTAATCCCCCCCGTAATGGACCATAAATTTGTTGGGTTAATCCTAATGATAATACTTGATCATCGGCAGCACGATCAAAAAAGAAAGGGGATAAATCTCCTCTGATGCCTTGACTAAAGCTAACATTAAACCCTGTATAGTCTAAAAAAGGATTAGAAAAGTGTCCAAATTGTCCTTGTAAACCAAGCGTAGCGGTGAGATTGGGTTGGGTATCTCCATTACTGTAATAACTACCTACGGCGGTTAAACCTGTATTCAAACTTAAATAAGGTGCGATGGGTGTCGATGTATATTTTAAACCTTTTTCTGGAGTTGCTTCTAAAGGTTGTCCGCTCCATAACAAGATATTTCCGTTTAAAATACCAGCACCTTGAAAACGAGTTAAATTGGTCAGACTATCTCTAGGATTTTTCCCTAGTAATTGTTTCCTGTCTGTATCTGCTGTAACATTTTGAATTGAACCTTGATAGATAAAGCCAAAAGGTGATTTTCCTAATGGAATATAAGGGGAAGTCGCTACTAATCCATAACTTTGTTGTACGGTTTGAAATCCTAATGAACCATTAAAAAGACGATCTCTGTAGTTGTATTGTAAACTAAAGTTATAGGGTGATTGTAAATTACCTACTTTATAGTTTAGTTGAGTAGAAGCACGAAGCCGATTATCGATGTTGTCTAAGTCTAATCCTGTTACATTGATTAAAGCATTGAGATTTGTACGCTCATTAAAATCAGTAGTAACTTTAGCGACTAAACCATAACTAGAGGGATTGAGTAACCCACCATTATCGTCGGGATTAATAGCATTATCATCCACGAAAGAATCAGGGAAAAATGCTCTTTGTAATAGAATTTGAGGGGTAAGGGTAAAAAGAGTTTTCTCATCGCTGTAAATTTCAAAATCTCTTTCAATAAATAAACCTCCTAAATCTTCTCCGTCAAAACCGATAGAGAATAAGCCGGGGCGACGATTTCGGCGATCGAATATTAGGCGATCTTGAAACAAAGGAATAGATAATCGTTGATCGAAGACTAATCGAGACTTAGTAGTGGTTAATTCGTCTTGAAATGGCGATATATTCCTTAATTTGGCGGTATCTGCTCTAATTTCAAATTCTGGAGGAGAAAAAGGATCATTGGTAATACGAATATTCGTTGCGCGCCAGCCGTCACTATCGAAATCCATTCTTTCGGCTTGGAAACGAAAACGGTTAATTTGCCCTCCACTTTTTGTAACGGGCGCACCGCCGCTTTGTTGTACTAAAGATAAATCTCTTATGCTACCTACCGCAAAACCAAAACCTTCGGTGGAAACCACTCTTCTTAGGGGTTGGTTTACTTCAAATTGTCGGCTCAAAGGTTGTTGAGGTAAAGGATTATTGGCGGTATCTACCTGAAAGTCTTGACTTAAACTTGGTTGATATATTTCTCCGTTAGCATTAAATATAATTCCTTGATCTTGCACAAAGTAGTATTCAAAGCGATCACCTCTGAGGGTTTGATCTCCTCGTTTTAAGGTAACATTTCCTTGAGCTACGGCAATGCGATCAACTAAATTGACTAAAACTTCGTCTGCGATTAAGATGCCATTAGAGAAGCGAATAACAACGTTTCCTTTCGCTTTGACAATTTGTTGTAAATCTAGGTATTCTTGTTCATCAGCTAAAATTTCTACTACATTAGGAGAATTAGGCGAATTATTTTGAACATTATCAGATTTTGGGTTATTGTCTAAGTTATTATTAATATTTTGACTGTTATTGGGGATATTTTCAGAATCTTGGACAATGTCAAAAGAAGAAGAATTTACATCAAAATCAAACTGTCGAGAATTACCGTTACGAGTGGTAGTAATTAATCGTTTGGTAGTCAAGAATTTTAGGGAAGTTTTTTCATCAATTTTAAAAGAAGATAGAGGATTATTTACTGATAAACTAAGAGGCTTTCCTAATTCTTCGGCTGTAGTTTCTGGAGGATTTTCTACAACAATATTTATAGGGATATATTCTAATTTTTTTTCTACTAAATTATTCGTAGAAGAGGAATATTTTTTTTCAATGTTATTATTAATAATCTCGTTATTTTCTGCTACAACTTTTTTTTGATTAGTTAAGTTTAAAGATTGTTTATGAATATTTAGAGGAGTAATTTTTCCCTCGTCTAAAGGAATTTGAGATTGGGACGTTAAATTAGAAGATAATGGCTGAATATTTGTATCGTTAAGTTTTTCTTTATTTAAAAGAATTTTTCCTTCTTTATTTAAAGTTTCTGAAGATGAATTAACGTCTAGGGGAGTAAATTTGATATTTTCAGGGGATAATTTTGCTTGAGAAATTAAATTTAAAGACGATGAATTAGGGGAAAAAACTTTTACTGATTTGCTATTATCAATTATAATATTTTCTTCTGTTACAGGCACAGATGATTGAGAATGATTAATTTCCGTCAATTCAGACGTATCAAAATTATGAGGGGTGGCGGCAATCAATACACTACTAATAATGGGAATCATTGGCTCAATATCTAGCTAAATTAATATAATCGATCAAGTAAATTAAGTATTAAAACTCATCAACTTAAGTATAATCGAGAATTGATAATTAATTCTATGACTAAATTTGTTAAGGCTTAAAAGAGTTTACTTTTGACAAAATTATGGACATAATAATATAAAATCAACTTTTTTTCAAGACATTTTTTTCTTTGTCAACAAATTACGCTAACTTTTTTTTCAGTTTAATCATTAATTACTAATTATTATTCTTCTTATTATGAATCTTCAGACAATTATTAATGAATTAAGAAAATTAACAGAATTAGAAATACAAAATAATTGGTATATTTCTGATGAAGATTTAGATAAACCACCGTTAAATATAACCGAAAAATGGCTCAAAGGAATAGTTAATGAAAAGAATTATTTAGTATGGGAAAAAGGTAGTAAAGTTAGATGGTTTAGTCAAAAAATTGTTATTCCTGAAAGTTTAAATAATAGTTATCCTTTAAAAGGTTTAAGTTTAAGAATTGCCTTGACATGGTGGGCGCAATCAGCACAAATTTTCGTTAATGGTGAGTTAGTTTGTGAAGGAGATTTATTTGATTCTTCTACCCGCATTTTATTGACGGAAAAAGCAGAAAAAAGTCAAGAATTTATCATTAGTTTACGATTAATTAGTCCACTTCATGACATTGGTGGTTTAATGGCTTCTAAATGTCTTTATGAAAGCGATTATGATAATATTGATCCTAGTTTTGTTGCTAATGAATTAACAATTTTAGCTAAATATATTGATAGGTTTTACCCTGAAGAAAAAATAATTTTAGAAACTGAAGTAAATAAAATTAATTGGCATAATGTTGATAATCAACAACTTTTTCATGAATCTTTAAATAGTATTAGAAATTCTCTTTTATTTGCATCTAATCATATCAAAGAACGTAACTTTTATTTACTCAGTCATGCTCATTTAGATATGGCTTGGTTATGGACTCTTAAAGAAACTTATGAAGTTGCTCAAAGAACTTTTAATTCTGTTTTAAATTTACAAAAAGAACATAAATACTTAACTTTTGGACATACAACAGCTTATCTATATCAATGGATAGAAAGCCATAATCCCTATTTATTTATCCAAATTCAACAAGCTGTTATTAATAATCAATGGGAAATTTTAGGAGGAATGTGGGTTGAGCCTGATGTAAATTTAATTAGTGGAGAATCTTTAGTTAGGCAGTTATTATATGGGCAAAAATATTTCTTAGAAAAGTTTGGTAAATATAATAAAGTGGCATGGTTGCCTGATACTTTTGGTTTTCCTTGGCAGTTACCACAAATTTTACTACAAGCTGAAATTAATTATTTTGTCACGGGTAAGTTACATTGGAATGATACTAATAAATTTCCTCATGGTTGTTTTTGGTGGCAATCTCCTGATGGTAGTCGCATTTTCTCGGCTATGTCTCCTCCGAATGTTGCTGGAGTGATGGATACAAATCCCATTACCATGACTAACTATAGTGTTGATTGGGAAAGTCAGACGGGTTTAAAAGATATTTTTTGGCTTCCGGGAGTTGGTGATCATGGTGGAGGGCCTACTCGTGATATGTTAGATGTAGGAAAACGTTATGAAAAATCGCCTTTTTTCCCCGAAGTAAATTTCACCACAGCACAACAATATTTAGATAAAATTAGTAGTATTTCTCCTCAAGATTTTCCAGTATGGAATAATGAGCTTTATTTAGAGTTACATCGTGGTTGTTATACCACTCAGGGGAATCAAAAATATTTTAATCGTTATTGTGAAAGGTTACTTTATCAAGGAGAATTATTCTTAACAATAGCTACAATCTTATATAAAAAATATAATTTTCAATTTGATACTTCTAGTAATAATCAACAAAAAATCAATCAAATTTGGCAAAAAGTTTTATTAAATCAATTTCATGATATTTTACCCGGCACTTCTATTAATTCTGTTTTTACCGAAGCAAATCAACTTTGGGAAGAAGTTATTAACGATACTCAATCTATTTTAGATGATAGCTTAAAAGCGATCGCCAGTTATATAAATTTTGAGAAAATCGAAGGAGAAAATAGTCAAACAATCGTAATTTTTAACGCCTTAAATTGGGAAGTATCAAAAATTATTGAGTTAGATATAGAAGGAGATAAATACCAAATATTTGAAGAGGAAGGAAAACAGTTAAAGACGCAAATTTCTCACAATGGCAAGTTACTATTTTTAGCGGAAAATATCCCTAGTATTGGTTATAAATCCTTTTATTTAATACCTAATTCGGTTAGTTGTTTGGATATTATAGAAAATAATAACTCTAAAAATAATTTAATTATTAACAATAATATCTTTTCTACATTTGATTTTATTTTAGGGAATAATTATGTAAAAATTATCATTGAGGAAAAAACAGGTAATTTAATCAGTTACTATGACAAAATTAATAAGGAAGAAATTTTAGGAGGTTATGGTAATGAGTTACAATTATTTGAAGACAAAGGACAATATTGGGATGCTTGGAATATTAATCCTGATTATGAAAATTATCGATTAGAAAATCCAACCTTAAAATCAATTCAATGGTTAGAAAAAGGAAAACTTAGACAGATAATAAGAGTAGAAAAAAGTTTTAAAAGTTCAAAATTTATTCAAGACTATATATTAGATTTTAATTCATCAATATTAACCATAAAAAATAAAGTCTATTGGCAAGAAGATTATACCTTATTAAAAGTAAGTTTTCTTTTTAATATTGAGAGTAATTTCGTTACTTATGACATTGCTTGTGGTAATATTAAACGAACAACAAAGCCTGAAACACAGATAGAAAAAGCACAGTGGGAAGTTTATGGACATCAATGGGTTGATTTAAGTAATAATAATTATGGAGTAAGTTTACTTAATAATTGTAAATATGGTTATGATGTAAAACCAAATCAGTTACGATTAACTTTGTTGCGTAGTCCACGATGGCCTGATGAAAAATGTGATCGAGGTTATCATGAATATATTTATAGTTTATATCCTCATAAATATGAGTGGAAAAAAGCAAATACAGTCAAAAAAGGATATGAATTAAATACTGATTTACAAGTTTTATTTTTAGATAAGAATTTATCACAGTTACCTGTTTTACCCCCTACCACAGAATTAATTAATATCAAGGAGAAAAATTTGATACTTATGGCATTAAAAACCACAGAAAATAATTCTAATAATATTCTTTTGCGAGGTTATGAATGTCATGGAGAATCAACTAATTTATCCTTAGATAATATTTTAGATTTATCCCTAAAAACTAGGGTAAATTTATTGGAAGAGAGAATCAACAATCAAAGTAAATTAATAAAATCTTATCAAATTTTTAGTTTTATTCTCAGTGATGAATGAGTAACAAATTTTTTTATTGAAAATGTCAAAATAATGAATAATGAATAATGAATAATGAATAATGAATAATGAATAGTTAATAATTCTTTGCACCTCCTCTTTCCCATCTCAATTAAACTTTATCAAAAATTATCATCTATGGGACACTTAGATATAAAACAAAATATCCGCAATTGTGGCATTAGCCTTAATCACTGGTATGTGGTAGCAAGTAGCGTGGAAGTAAAAAATCAACCTCTCGGAGTTACTTTATGGTATGAAAACATAGTACTTTTTCGTAATAGTAAAGGAGATATTCAGGCTTTAGAAGATCGTTGTCCTCATAGGCAGGTAAAATTAAGTGATGGTCAAATAGTCTCTGATGACGTAGAATGTGCTTATCATGGTTGGCGTTTTAATGGTGATGGTAATTGTTCTTTTGTACCCTATTTAAGCCAAAAGCAAAAACTACCCAAGTGTCAGTTAAAGCGTTATCAAGTTAAAGAATTTGACGGGTTTATTTGGTTATTTGCTGGAGATGGTGATAGCGAAAATATTAAACCGATGGGATTACCTGAGTGGGAACATCTTAACTATATTTGTAGTGTAACTACTATTGATTGCCCTGGGCATTTTTCTTTTTTGATTGAAAATTTAATGGATATGTATCATGGTCATTTACATGATAATTATCAAGCATGGGCAGATGCTTCTTTAAAAGAAATAACCGCTACAGAAAACAGAATAGATGTTTTATATGATGCTCAAAGTTACTATCGTATCGACAAAATTTGGTCAATTTCTCAGTTATTTTTTCCTGCTTTACGCCGTTTACATTCTGAACCTTTAACGGTAAGTTATGTTTATCCTCACTGGAGTTCAACTTTAGGCAAGGATTTTAAAATTTATTGTCTTTTTTGTCCTATTAATGAAACTACCACTAAGGCTTATTTAATTCATTTTACTTCCTTAGAGGCTTTTTGGCGTTTACATAAATTACCCGTAAGTTTTCGTCGTTTTGTCAAAAATAGTCTTTTTAATACTGCTAAAAGTTTACTTGATGGCTTAGTGAGACAAGATGTTGCTATGATAAAACAAGAACAAGAATCCTTTTTAAATAATCCTTTTCGTCGTAGTTATGAACTTAATCCTGCTATTGCTAAAGTACAAAAGTTAATCTTAACTCAAGGCAGTGACTTTTCCTCATCGTGTTAATGAGAAGAAATAGGAGGTATAGAGAAATACTAATATTTTTCTTTCTTTATTCAAAAATCCTGTTTTTTTTGACAATCTCTAAAGTAAAAATGCTTCCTTTGCCTTCTATACTTTCTACTGTGAGATAGCCTTGATGTTTTTGAGCAATTGCTTTTGCGATCGCCAACCCTAATCCAGTACCTCCAGTTTTTCGAGAGCGATGGCCATCAACTCGATAAAAACGATCAAAAATACGACTTTGTTGATCAAGAGGAATCCCAATTCCCGTATCTTTTACCTTAATTACAGCCTTAAAATCATAAGACTCTAAGCTAATGATTATATCCCCTCCACTGGGAGTATATTGAATGGCATTAGAAATTAGATTAGACACTAAGCGATAAAGTTGAGATTCATCACCAAGAGTATAAATTGCCATAGGGGAAATTTGACTTGTTAAGTTAATATCAGAAGCAATGGCAAATTCTAAAAATTCTTCGGTTAAATCCGTGACTAAATCATTAAGACAACAAGGCTTAAAAGGTTTTTGTGATGAATTTTGCTCAAGACTTGTCAATAGAAGTAAGTCTGTAATTAAGTTACTTAATCTTCGTCCTTGTCGCTCAATAGTATTAAGTAAAGTTTGAGTATTTTGTTGATGATTTCCAAGACAAGTTATTGCTTCTACCGTTGCTAAAAGACTGGCAAGAGGCGATCGCAACTCATGGGCTACATTAGCCGTAAACTGTTGTTGTTTTTCATAAGAACTATAGATAGGTTGCATTGCTAACCCTGAAAGCCACCAGCTAGAAATAGTAACAAAGATTAAAGCAATAAAAAATCCGATCATTAAAATCCATTTAATTCTTTCTGTCTCACCATCGAAAGATATTAATGTACGACCAATTTGCAAGTAACCCCAAGAAGAATGATTTTTTTGATTAATATGACCATCAGTTAAAAATCTGAAATTCTTTAATTGTTAAAGGAATCATCTGAGAAGGTTGATTAACTCGATTGACACATAAAATATTGTTACCATGATCTAAAGAATAACTTCCCACCGTCAAAATTTGAGGAGTTCTTCTTCTCAGTGCTCGTAACCTTGCTAACAATTCTTCCATAATAAAAGGCTTAACCAAATAATCATCAGCTCCAGCATCCAATCCCTTAACACGATTTTCCCATTGCCCCAACGCAGTTAACATTAAAACTGGTAAAGGATTTTTGGCGTTGCTGAATTAAAGTATGATTTTTAGATAAGGTGATGCCGAAGGCACGCTACGCGCACGTATCTTTATTACTCTCTTAAATTATCACAGAGGCGTGCTGTGTACCAGAGCCGACGAGCGATCGCTCGTA
>NZ_JBGSUU010000094.1:0-25193 GCF_041753295.1 Geminocystis sp. | reverse complement strand
AAAGATGATTTTGCTTTCCTTTTTTAATTCCATTTTTGTGAATATGTTTAGACCCGCACTCTGGACATTGTATCATTTTTTTATTTTTGATAATTTGACCCCTTTATCTAAAAATCATACCTTAATTCAGCAACGCCCTTTGTCTAAATTGTCTGTAGTTTCTAACCATGCTTTACCATTGATGGGCGCTTCATGATAATTTTCATGCCAGTTATCTTCACACCATTCCCATACATTACCATGAAGATCATATAAACCAAAGTTATTTGCTCCATAAATACCTACATCAGTAGTTTCTTGTTTCCATTGCCCACTACTAGCTTCTCCGTAGCCATAAGTAGCTTTATAATTAGCTAATTCCGCAGTAATAGTTTTACCAAAACTAAAAGGACTTGTGGTATTTGCTCGACAAACGTATTCCCATTCCGCTTCTGTTAATAAACGAAAATTTTTACCCGTTAATTGTGATAACTTAGCACAAAAATTTTGAGCACAAAACCAAGAAACATTTTCTACAGGTTTATTTTCTCCCGAAAAAAAAGAAGGATTATTATTCATTAAAGCTAAATATTGACTTTGAGTCACCAAATATTTACTCACAAAAAAATCAGGAATAGAAACTTGATGTTGAGGAGTTTCATCATGACTTCTTCCTTGCTCTGTATCAGGAGTACCCATGACAAAATCTCCTCCTAAAATATTCACCATGTCCAAGTTAAGATTATTTCCTAATTCTACTGAAAAATAATTTCCTTCTTTTTCGACTTTATTTAAAGTTAAAGTGGGACTACTATAATTATTATGTGTGGATAAATTAATAGTAACAATCTCGAATTTATATTTTTGTAAATTATTGATAATATTCATAACTTTATAATAATTAGACATAATCAATTTTACCTTAAACTTAAACAAAACCAAAAATTAATAAAACAAACTTAAACTTTTAAAGTTTTTTATAGCAATATTCTAGGAGTGATGAGATTTGAGAATTTTTAGATTAGCTTTGAGACATAGTAAAATTTACGAATTTATTTTTTAATTATCCACCAATGATTTAAAGATGACCCTATTAATAATATCTAAAATATTCACCATTAATTTTTAGCTTAATATTAGTTAATAAAAAAATATTTATCTTAAATTTTAGTTATTTCTGCTCAAGAGAGTTAATTCATTAGCTATTAAATAATATACTTAATAAACATTATTATAAATAATAACTAAATCTAGGAATATTTTTACTGTTTTTATAGGTAGAATAGCCTTAACAATTCTTTTTAAAGATTAGGAATACTGATTTCCGAACTAAATACTGTAAGAACTGGCACATACTAACCTTAATCCTGTGTTAAAATCAGCTATTAAACGTGGCATAGGGTGAGTAAAGAAAAATTATGTTTGAACGCTTCACAGAAAAGGCGATCAAGGTGATCATGTTAGCCCAAGAAGAGGCTCGTCGCTTGGGTCATAACTTCGTAGGTACTGAGCAAATACTGCTTGGGTTGATTGGAGAAGGGACTGGTGTCGCCGCCAAAGTCCTGAAATCTATGGGTGTGAATCTAAAAGATGCTCGGATCGAAGTTGAAAAAATTATCGGTCGAGGTTCTGGCTTTGTAGCGGTGGAAATTCCCTTTACTCCCAGAGCTAAACGAGTTTTAGAGTTATCTTTAGAAGAAGCTCGTCAATTAGGACACAATTATATTGGTACAGAACACCTACTTCTAGGGTTAATCCGTGAAGGAGAAGGAGTTGCGGCGAGAGTGTTAGAAAATCTAGGGGTTGATTTGGGTAAAGTTCGTACTCAAGTTATTCGGATGTTAGGAGAAACCGAAACTACTCCTGTAGGTGTGGGCGGTGGTAGTCGCTCAAATAAAACTCCAACTTTAGATGAATTTGGCTCAAACTTAACTATTTTAGCCACTGAAGGGAAATTAGATCCCGTGGTCGGTCGTCAAAAAGAAATTGAGCGTGTTATTCAAATTCTCGGTCGTCGTACCAAAAATAACCCTGTCTTAATAGGTGAACCAGGGGTAGGTAAAACTGCCTTAGCTGAAGGTTTAGCCCAACGTATCGCTAATAAAGATATACCTGATTTATTAGAAGATAAAAGAGTTGTTACCCTTGATGTAGGTTTATTAGTAGCTGGTACTAAATATCGTGGGGAATTTGAAGAACGACTCAAAAAAATTATGGACGAAATTCGTCAAGCAGGAAACGTTATTCTTGTTATTGATGAAGTTCATACCTTAATTGGTGCAGGTGCTGCCGAAGGTGCTATCGATGCGGCTAATATCCTTAAACCTGCTTTGGCTAGAGGAGAATTGCAATGTATTGGAGCAACTACCCTTGATGAGTACCGTAAACACATTGAAAGAGATGCGGCTTTAGCAAGACGTTTTCAGCCTGTGATGGTGGGTGAACCTAGTGTGGAAGAAACTGTTGAGATTTTATTCGGACTACGAGAACGTTACGAACAACATCACAAGCTCAAAATTTCTGATGAAGCATTATCAGCTGCTGCTACCCTCTCAGATCGTTACATTAGCGATCGCTATTTACCAGATAAAGCCATTGACTTAGTGGACGAAGCAGGTTCAAGAGTTCGTTTAATGAATTCTCAGTTACCAGCAGAAGCCAAAGAGTTAGATAAAGAATTGAGACAGGTTTTAAAAGAAAAAGATGAAGCCGTAAGATCTCAAGACTTTGATAAAGCTGGGGAATTGCGAGATCGGGAAATGGAAATAAAAGGGGAAATTCGGGGATTAGCGGATTTGAAGAAGAAAAATCCTCAAGTTACCGATACTCCTATTGTTACGGAAGAAGAAATCGCTCATATAGTTGCTTCTTGGACTGGTGTACCCGTTCAAAAATTAACAGAATCTGAAGTAGATAAACTCTTACACATGGAAGACACTCTTCATCAGAGAATTATCGGTCAAGAAGATGCTGTTAAAGCAATTTCACGGGCTATTAGACGGGCAAGAGTGGGCTTAAAAAATCCTAATCGTCCCATCGCATCCTTTATCTTCTCAGGGCCAACAGGGGTAGGGAAAACCGAACTTACTAAAGCCTTAGCAACTTATTTCTTTGGCTCAGAAGAAGCGATGATTCGTTTAGATATGTCAGAGTATATGGAACGTCACACGGTATCGAAATTAATCGGCTCACCTCCGGGTTATGTTGGTTATAACGAAGGTGGACAATTAACCGAAGCGGTTCGTCGTCGTCCTTATACTGTTGTACTTTTTGATGAAATTGAGAAAGCACACCCTGACGTATTTAATTTACTCTTGCAAATCCTCGAAGATGGACGTTTGACCGATTCTAAAGGGCGTACTGTTGACTTCAAGAATACTTTATTAATCATGACATCTAATATCGGTTCAAAAGTAATCGAAAAAGGTGGCGGTGGTTTAGGTTTTGAACTTGAAAATGATCAATCAGAATCTCAATATAATCGCATTAAATCTTTAGTTAATGAGGAATTGAAAAACTACTTCCGCCCTGAGTTTCTCAATCGTCTTGATGAAATTATCGTCTTCCGTCAACTTAATAAAGGGGAAGTTAAAGAAATTTCTGAAATCCTACTCAAAGAGGTATTTGCTCGTTTAACTGAGAAAGAAATTTACTTACAAGTAACAGACAAATTCAAAGATCGTTTAGTGGAGGAAGGTTTCAACCCTGCTTATGGTGCTCGTCCGTTACGTCGTGCTATTATGCGACTCTTAGAGGACGTATTAGCAGAAGAAATCTTATCAAAACGTCTTCAAGAAGGAGATACTGCCACGGTGGATATTGATGAAGAAGGAAAAGTTGCTATCAAGGCACAAAGAGAGAATCCTTTATTAGTTAAAGCCAGTGTGTAACTAAATTTTGATACATTAATTTGGGGGGAATTATCTCCCCTTTTTTTTGTTTTTTTTAAGTTTTTGTAACAAAATCTATCAATTAATTAGAAATTTTCTATTATGAATAAAAATAGATAATTTATAGTAAAAAAGATTATGTTAAAAATATGGCAAAAATTGTCTATGATTTCTGTTTTCTCTTTAACACTGTACAATTTTAAAACTCATACAGTATTAGCGAAAGAGAATTTTCGTCAAAATATTTCTCCTTCTATACAAGTCGCTCAAAACTCTTCAGTAGATTTAATTTATAATCAGATGAATCAATCTATGAATAATGCGTTTCAAGAGATTCTTCCTTTTTTAAATGGCTTAAATCAATTACAAAATATTTCTCGAGATGAAGAATTATTAGCTTTAACTCAACAATTAACTCCTATGGCGACAAGAATCACTACTAATTTTAATCAAGCCTATAATATGGGAGAGAAAATGATTCCTTTACTTCCACAAGGTACGATAGAAACTCAGTATCTTCAAAATATTGTCACTCTTAATGGCTTAGGATATTCATCTTTTTTGCCTTGGCTAGAAATTTTTACTTCTATTAATCAATCATATCAAACACAAAATGTTAATCAATTAAAAGCAACTTTGCAAAAAATACCTGTTGCGATTAATAAAATAGTAGAATTTAGTAATCAATCACAGTTAGTAGCACAACAAGGACAACAAATACAGGCAACTTTTAACGCTCAAAATAATAGTAACAATACTATGAGTCCTGAAGAATATCAAATCAGATCAAATATGTCTCGTATGACTCATGAAACTAATATGAATATTCTACGAGGAATGGAATCTGATGGTGAATGGCGTTATAATCCTGCTATCGGACAAGATGAATATAAATATTTCTAATTTTCTGAAAATATGTTTACTGATTATTCATGTTCAAAGGAAAAAAGTTAAGATTATTATCAATATTATTTATTAAGGAGGTAACAAATATGTCAACTCAAGTAATTGATAAACCGACGGCTAAATCGGAGACTAAACGTAAACATGATTCGGGCTATCGTGTATTGTTACACAACGATCCTTTTAATACTATGGAATATGTTGTGTTGACATTAATGGAAACTGTGGGAATGAATGAACCTCAAGCGGTTAGTGTGATGATGGAAACTCATACTAATGGTGTTGGTTTAGTTACTACCTGTGCCTTAGAACACGCTGAATTTTATTGTGAAAGTCTTAAAAGTAAGGGTTTAACTAGCACTATTGAACCAGCAGATTAATTAGAAATTAGAAAGGAATTAGGAATTAGAAATTAAATATTTACTATACAACAAACAATCTTTATTTTGTCTTTTGAACAGATTAAAAACTATCCTTTCTTAGGAAGATTAGCTTTATTTATTTTGACTTTAGGATTTTTTTGGCTTCCTTTTGCTGTACCTATTTATTATTTTTTAGGTGTCAAAGATCCTAATTTAACTACTATTATAACTATGGCAATTTTATTTGTCATTTTTTTATTTTTAGTTAAGTTTTGGGGTAAATATATTTATGATAATAACCAGATTTTTAAATTCTATGGCATCGTAAATAGTCAAAAATTTTTTCTGCACTTATTAAAAGGTTTATTAATGGGTTTTGCCTCAACTTTATTATTATTTACCTTTGAATCTCTCTGGGGTTGGTTAGTTTTTCAACCTCCTAGTATGGCTCTTTTTCCTTTATTTTTTCAAGGTGTTATTAGTGCGATCGCCATTGGATTTGCAGAGGAATTATTTTTTAGAGGTTGGTTATTATCAGAATTAGAAAGAGACTTTTCTTTAGGTATTTCGGCAGTTTTAAATTCATTAATTTTTGCTATTTCTCACTTCATCAAACCACTATCAGAAGTTATTAGAACTATCGTCACTTTTCCTGCATTATTATTATTAGGATATACTTTAGTATCAGCAAAAAGATCTCATCAAAATTTGTTAGGTATAAATATCGGACTTCATAGTGGTTTAGTGTGGGGTTATTATGTGATTAATGTGGGAGAAATGATAACTTATACCGAAAAAGTTCCTCAATGGATAACAGGAATAGATAAAAATCCTATCGCTGGAATTATCGGATTAATTTTCTTATCTATGTTGTTATATATCATAAAATTACCAAACAAAGATTAATTTTATATCACTTAATTAGTTAAATAAAAATATCAAAAAAAGAATAAAAAACGTGGTATCTTACATAGTTAATATCCTCAGAATTTAAAGTTTTAGAAAAAAATATTAATGTTTTTTAACTTGTTTATCGCTGCTTTACTAGGTGCAATTTTAGGATTAGAAAGAGAATTAAGACATAAACCGGGGGGGATAAAAACTAATGCGTTAGTCTCCATGGCTTCTTGTGCCTTTGTTTTAATAGTTAAAAATGTTGATGTGACTGAAACGGCTAGAGTTATGACAGGAATCATACAAGGAGTTGGTTTTATTGGCGGTGGTTTAATTCTTAAAGCAGAAAAAAATGCCAAAAATGTTACAGGAGCGACAGAAATATGGGTTTCTTCTGCTATGGGTTTATCCTGTAGTGTCGGTTTGTGGGATTTAGCACTAAGTTTATTACTGTTATCCTTAATTATTTTAAAAACCATGAAACTATGTTTTTCTAACAAAAATAATCATAACGATTCCAATCTTCCATGAATAAATTATGATATTTTAACAAAAACTTGACGTTTTAAAACCTCAGTGAAATAATGAAAAGTTTAATTAATAAAAGAGGTGTTAACAAAAGAAAATAAGTCAGAATAATTGATAATAGACAATTTATATCTTCATTGATAATTTTATGTTAAATTTAGATTTTTCAAATATTAAAAATTAACCATAAAAAAGCGAAAATTGATAGTTATTTGATACATTATTACCTATTATTATTGATTATTTAATTATGTACGATTGGTTAGGATTGTTAATGTTTGTCGGGGCATTACTCTTTTTATCATTAGGTTATCCTGTGGCTTTTTCTTTGGGAGGAGTGGCACTAATTTTTGCTATAATTGGCTCAATTTTAGGAGTTTTTGATCCTATTTTTTTCAGTGCCATAGCTTCTCGAATTTTTGGCATTATGTCTAACTATACCCTCCTAGCAGTTCCTTATTTTATCTTTTTAGGCTCAATATTAGAAATTACAGGTATCGCCGAAAAATTACTGGAAACTATGGGTATTTTATTCGGAAGAATGAGAGGAGGATTAGCTTTAGCCGTTGTATTCGTAGGGGCATTATTAGCGGCGACGACGGGAGTTGTAGCGGCTACAGTTGTCGCAATGGGTTTAATTTCTTTACCTATTATGTTACGTTATGGCTACAATAAAGAACTAGCTACAGGAGTAATCGCAGCTAGTGGCACTTTAGGGCAAATCATACCCCCTAGCGTAGTTTTAGTGGTGTTAGCTGATCAATTAGGTGCACCTGTAGGAGACTTGTTTATTGGTTCATTAATACCCGGAGTAATGATGGCTGGGGCGTTTGCCATTCATGTATTGATTGTAGCATGGATTCGCCCTGATACTGCTCCTGCTTTACCTTTAGAAGTTAGAAATATTGGCGGTAAGGCTTTATGGATAAGGGTTTATCAAGCTATGATTCCTCCTATCATATTAATTATGTTAGTTTTAGGCAGTATCTTTTTTGGAATAGCAACACCTACAGAAGCGGGGGCGATGGGCTCATTAGGAGCAATTATTTTAGCTTATTTTAATAAAAATTTAACCATTAAGGCATTAAAAAAAGCCTGTGATTCTACTATGAGAATTACATCTATGGTGATGTTTATTTTATTAGGTTCAACTGCTTTTAGTTTAGTCTTTCGTGGGGTTGGTGGTGATCATTTTATGGAACAATTTTTAGTTAATTTACCCGGTGGAAAATGGGGATTTTTAGCTATAAATATGTTAGTAGTTTTTATCTTAGGATTTTTTATTGATTTCTTTGAAATTGCCTTTATTGTTATTCCCCTTTTTGCCCCTGCAGCTAAGGCTTTATCTATTGATTTACTTTGGTATGGAGTAATTTTAGGAGCTAATTTACAAACTTCATTTTTAACTCCACCTTTTGGTTTTGCTTTATTTTATTTACGAGGAGTTGCACCACCAGAAATTAAAACAATAGATATTTATAAAGGGGTAATTCCTTTTATTTTATTACAATTATTAGTCTTAATATTAATCATAATTTTTCCATCTTTAGTTACTTTTTTACCTTCTTTATCTAATCCTATTCAATAAGTTTATATAGTATTTTAATTACCTAATCATGAATTAAATTTTTCCAAGAATGTTAATATGAATTATATAGGGAATATAATCAACTAATACCCTTAACGATATTTATAATAACTGAGGTTACGCACTCATTTATATGTTAAGTTTTAATAGGTGTCAGGTGTCAGGCATTAGGTTTTAGATTTAATGAAAATGATTGAAGTAAAAAGTTATCGAGATTTAACGGTTTGGCAAAAATCAATGGATTTAGTAGTGAGATGTTATCAATTAACTTCTCAATTTCCCAAAACTGATCAACAATTAATTCTATTTTTGCGTAACATTAGATAATAAAATAAAATATATTTAAGTTACTATATAACTCTGGGAATTTTATCCTAGAATTAACATGGTTTATGGTAGGATCATTTTTGACTTGTCACGGAATAACTAATCACCATCAGAGTATGATTCACCAAGCACCTGCAGGCGCAAGAGATTTATTACCCCTAGAAGTAGTACAAAAAAGTTGGATAAATGATCGTCTGCAAGAAGTATTCCAACGTTGGGGATATAAAAGAATTGTTACATCTACCATTGAATGGGTTAACACTCTTATGGCTGGGGGGGCGATTCAACCATCAACAGTAATACAATTACAAGATATTGGGGAAGGCACACTAGGATTACGCCCAGAATTAACAGCTTCCATTGCTAGGGCTGCGGTTAATAGACTTACTACTAATACAGTACAAAGGCTTTGCTATCGTGCCAATGTGTTTCGTAATCCACCTCAAGGACATCATGGAAGACAATTAGAATTTTATCAAGCAGGGGTTGAGTTATTATTCACCGATGGTGTTTTAGCTGATGCCGAAACTCTTTTATTATTAGTAGATAGTTTAGAATATTTAGGCTTAGAGTCTTGGCAATTACTTTTAGGTGACGCTGGATTGACTCGCTCTTTATTACAAGTTTTTCCTGATAATTTACGTCCAACAATTCTTAATTGTATTGCTAATTTAGATAGAGTTACTTTAGAAAATCTACCTTTAGAATTAGAGTTAAAAAATAGAGCTCTATTAGTCTTTGATTTAAGAGGAAATCCCTTAGAAGTTTTAGAAAAAGTAAATCATTTAGACTTAGATGAAAATGGGAAAAAAGCTGTTAATCATCTTCAAGCATTAATTGAATTAGTTAATTATAATAGTGCGAAAATTTTACCGATAACTTTAGATTTAAGTTTAATTCAAACCTTTGATTATTATACAGGAATCGTGTTTGAAGCGGTGAGTTTTACTGAAAATAAAGCCTCTGTTTTAGCACAAGGAGGACGTTATAATCAACTTTTAGGTATCTATCACCCTCAAAAGCAAACTTATCCGGGTATCGGTTTTTCTTTTAACATCGAAGATTTACACAGTTGCTTATTAAATTCTCCTAATTTACCGAAAATAACTCCTCCTAGTGATTGGTTGGTTATTCCTGAAACAATTTCTGCTGTTAAACAGGCTTTTAGTTATGCACAAAAACTGAGAAATGATAGCGAAAAAATTGTAAAAGTTGAAATAGATTTAGAATTTCGCTCCCCTGAAAAAATCAAAAATTATGCTAAAAATGAAGGTATTTTATCCTTAGCATGGATTGCTGAAGATGGCACTGTAAAAATTAGTAATTAAAAAATTTACTTCCTTATTAATATATGGCTACATTATCTGTAGAATTAAATCGTTATTTTTTTGAAGATGAAAGAGCAGAAACCGTAACTTTAGCCGATATTCTAACTTTAGCAGAAGAACGAATTTTTGGTTTTTTATTACTTATCTTATCTTTACCTTCCGCTTTACCGATACCTGCCCCCGGTTACTCTATTCCTTTTGGAATATTAATTTTTCTCTTAGCAGTACAATTAATTGCGGGGGCGAAAATTCCTTGGCTACCATCAAAAATGATGAATGGCTCAATGAAGACAGAAACTGCTCGTAAATTCGTTAAAATGGGTTTGCCTTGGTTAATCAAAATTGAAGCCATTACAAAACCTCGTTTAAGCTATGTTTGTACCAGTGTTACTGGTAGATTAATTATTGGTATTGCCATCGCCTTAATGGCTATTTCGATGATGATACCAATTCCGGGTACAAATACCGCTCCTGCCATGGGAATTTTTGTGACATCTTTTGGCTTACAAGAAGACGATGGTTTTATTACTTTAGCTGGTTTAACCATTTGTTTATTAGCAGGTGTTGTTTCTACTTCGATTATTATCGCTTTTATTTGGGGCGGTTCTAGTATCATTGATATGATTAAACAATTGCTCAGTGGTAATTAAGGGCAAAGGGCAAAGGTAAATTTCTAACTCCTAACTTCTAATATTTAATTCTAGGATCAATTAAAGCATTGATAATATCGATGATGATACTAGCAAATACAACGATTACCCCGAAAAATACCATAATTCCTTGTACTGTGGGATAATCTCTTAAGGAAATTGCTTCATACAATCGATTACCTAAACCAGGCCATGAAAAAGTAACCTCTGTTAAAACTGCACCTCCCAATAAGGCAGCAAAAGTTAAACCCATGACGGTTATAACGGGTATTAGGGCATTCTTTAGGGCGTGGGAAACTAAAATCTTTCTTTCTTGAATACCCCTAGCCCTAGCAGCTTCTACATAGTCTGATTTTAATGTTTGTTTTAAATTTACTCTCACAATGCGCTCAAAAATACCACTTAATAAAAGTCCTAGGGTGACACAAGGTAAAATGAGATAATAAATAGAGGTGAAAAATTGACCTAAATTGAAACTAAATAAACTATCTAGGGTATATAATCCCGTTATTCCTTTTGGTGTCGCTATTCCCACAGGAAACCTTGTGCCTAAAGGAAACCATTTTAATTGTACGGCAAAAATTAACTGCATAATCATTCCCACCCAAAACAAAGGTAAAGAATAAGTGATAATGCCAAATAATCTACCCCCAATGTCAAAAACCGTATTTGGACGAGATGCGGATATAATACCAATACTAACTCCTACTATAATCGCCACTAAAATGGCAAAAAAACTCAATTCTACTGTGGCAGGAAAATGCTCTTGTATTACTTCCCAAACATTGAGCCCACGACTGGTTAAAGAAGATCCTAAATCAAAATGGAGAACCTGACCTAAATAACGGGTGTATTGTAACCACAAAGGGGCATTTAAACCTAATTCTTCTCTTAGACTCTCTTTAGCGGATTCGGGTGCTCTTGTACCTAAAATAGCATCTGCTGGATCTCCGGGGGTTGCTCTTAATAATAAAAAAACAATGGTGATAATTGTCCAAATCATTAAAGGCGCTAATAAAAGACGAGCTAATATATAATATTGTAAAGATTTAGAGCGAGACATGATTTATTAAGGAGTAAGGAGTAAGGAGTAAGGAGTAAGGAGTAATCAGTAATGAGTAATGAGTAATCATTAATGAGTAATTAGTAATTAGTGTAAAGGTGAATACTTAAATCTGTCTAGTTAATCCTTAAATCCTAAAGGAAGTTATTATTTTTCATTCAAGCCTAAATTTTTTATACTTGTTTTTAATTCTGCCCAAAGGTTTTTAATTTGTTTATAAGCATCTTGAGGTGTAATTTTACCATTGGTTTCTAAATTGCAAATGTAGCTAACTTTTTGAGCAAATTCTTGTAAATTAGCATTAAAAACTAAATTTTCTGGCGTAAATTCTCCTCGATAAGAACTTTGAGGAAAAATAAAATTTTCTTTATCCCTTTTGTTTTCGTCTATCACAATCAATATCCTAAAATTGTTGACTAAATTCTCAAGAGTCTAGCTTGACAAATTCTCGACAGCTATACTATAAAAAAATACTGGGCTGAATGTTACCTCTACCATTGGCAGACAAAGATTTAGAGATTACGGAGTGTCACTTGTTTTCTCTATTCTCAAAGTCAACGACTTAGAGTTAATGCTATCACAAACTTGTGATGAATGACGAGGTTTTAGACCCAAGAATTAAGATAACAAATGGATCTATTAATATCAATCTTATGTTGGGGAGAATGTCCGTTACAATAAGAAATTATATTTTAATCTAACTAAATTTGCGTAATGTTATTAACGGAAAAATCTACCTCTGAAAAATTTATAGTAACTTCTGACTCTCATACTTCTCCTAATCAACAGTTATTGCCTTTAACCGCAACCATCAACGAAAAAAATCATCTTGTTATCGGTGGTTGTGATGTAACTGAGTTAGTAACCCAATTTGGTTCGCCTTTATATATTCTCGATGAAAAAACCCTTCGCACTTGTGCCGCTCAATATCGTGATGGTTTTAAAGAGTTTTATACAGGTGAATCTCAAGTTATTTACGCTTCTAAAGCATGGAGTTGCATGGCCATCGCCAGTATATTAGCTAGTGAAGGTATTGGCTTTGATGTAGTTTCAGGAGGAGAGCTTTATACCACTAGAAAAGCCTTAGAAATAAGTGGGTTTACCACCGAAGAAATTAACCAAAAAATCTATCTTCACGGTAATAATAAATCGGTGTCGGAGTTAGAATTAGCCATTGATTGTGAGTGTAAAATAATCGTAGATAATTGGTTGGAGTTGGAAACCTTAGCCAAATTAACAGCAGAAAAACAAAAATCTGTCGATATTTTAATTCGTTTAACACCCGGTATAGAATGTCACACCCATGACTATATTCGCACAGGAAGTATTGATAGTAAATTTGGCTTTGACGCTAATCAATTAGAAGCAGTATTTACTTTTGTAAAAGAGCAACAATTTACGAATTGCATCGGCTTACACGCTCATATTGGGTCACAAATTTTTGAATTACAACCTCATCATGACTTAGGGGAAGTGTTAACTGGTTGGTTTAAAACCGCGCTCGATTATGGTTTACCAGTCAAAGAATTAAATATTGGCGGTGGTTTAGGTATTCGTTACACGGAATCTGATGATCCTCCAAGTATTACAGATTGGGCTAAAACCGTAGCTCAGTCAGTTACGGAAGCCTTTAAAAAACGTAACTTGGCTTTACCAAAATTAATTGCGGAACCAGGAAGATCGATGGTTGCAAGTGCTTGTGTTACTGCCTATACCGTGGGAAGTAGAAAAGTTATTCCAAATATTAGAACTTATGTTTCAGTAGATGGAGGTATGTCCGATAATCCTCGCCCGATTACTTATCAATCTCTTTATCAAGTCGTAATTGCCAATAAAATGCGTAGTGAAAATGCAGAAACTGTCACCATCGCTGGTAAACATTGCGAATCTGGGGATATTCTGATCAAAAATATTGATATTCCTGACACTCAACCGGGTGATATTTTGGTGGTTTCAGCCACTGGTGCTTATAACTATAGTATGGCATCTAACTATAATCGTATCGGCAAACCTGCCGCCGTGTTAGTTAATGAGGGAGAAGCTAATTTAATTCTTCGTCGTGAAACTTATGAGGATTTAGTCAAACAAGATTTATTACCCCATCGATTAACTAAGTAGTTAGGAATTAGGAATTAGGAATTAGGAGATAGAAAGGAAACAGGGAGTAATTCATTACTCATTACTCATTACTCATTACTCATTACTCATTACTCATTACTCATTACTCATTACTCATTACTCATTACTCATTATTCATTATTCATTATTCATTACTCCTATCTTCACTGATAAGGTAAATCAAGAGTGACAAATTATTTGTTGATTCTTCACGTTCTTGTGATATTCTTGATTAAAAGCATTACTAGAAGTGAGTTAAAAATTGATGTTTTCGTCGGGTTTTCCTGACAATTTATATATTCTTTTACGACAACTTATCGATATAGGGTTAGTTTTTTCGACTTTTTATTTTCTTTCCCTTTTAATTAAAGAACGGCGCGCACAATGGATGATTCGAGGATTACTTATTCTCGTTATTGTCTTATTTATTAGCGATCGCCTTTTGAAACTAACATTATTTAGCTTTTTTTTAGAAAGACTTGTCGTAATTTGTTCGTTATCAATGGCTGTGGTATTTCAGTCAGATTTTCGCCGTTTTTTAGAACAATTAGGAAAACTTCAATTTGACCAATTTTTTGAAACTAATCCACATTTACCGAAAGGAGATAGCGTTATTGATGAAATAGTTGAGGCAGTTAAAGAACTTTCTCAAAATCGTACGGGAGCATTAATTATAATAGAAACATTTAATACTATAGAAGAAAGAATTTTTCTCAATGCTGGAGTAACCTTAAACGCCGAAATAACGAAAGAATTGTTACAAACTATTTTTCAAACTAAAACATTGCTTCATGATGGTGCGGTGTTTATTAGAGGTTCTGAAATTGTTTCTGCTGGAGTTATACTACCTCTTTCTGATCGTGAAGCCTCTAGGAGATTAGGCACTCGTCATCGTGCGGCTATGGGTATTACTGAAATTGTCGAAAATTGTGTTTGCGTAGTAGTATCTGAGGAGACAGGATCAATTTCTCTAGGAGAAAAAGGCACGTTAAATCGTCCATTAACTAGCACTAAACTGAAAGAATTACTAGAAGAAAAACTATCAACTCCCAAAGAAGGAGAAGTTGTAACAGGTGTAACTCGATTAAGTCGCAAAATAGGTTTTCAAGGTTTAAATATGTTAAAAAGTTTCCTAAAGTTAGATAATGATAAATCTCGCCGTAAATCTGATAATCAATTACCTCCGGCTAAAAATAAACGAAATTAAACAAAAAGCCTTGAAAGATCAACAATTAAATTCTGCCATGACGTAAGTTATTAATAGCTTTAATAGTAAATTGAGCAACGGTTTCAATTTCTTCTTTGGTGTTAAATCTACCGATACCAAAACGTAAGGAAGCCTTAGCTAAACTGTCAGGATGTCCTAATGCTTTTAATACATGAGATGGTTTTGTGGAAGTAGAAGAACAAGCCGAACCTGATGACACCGCTACAACGGATTGTAATGCTAATAATAAAGCCGAACCGTCCACACCGTCAACACTAATATTCAAATTCCCTGATAATCGTTGAAATAAGTCACCATTAAGATAAATTCCCTCTAATGTACTCAATTGTTGCCATAAATAATCTCTTAACTCTTGTTGTCGGTTATTTTCTGAATCTAACTCTAGTAAAGCAATTTTTACTGCCTCAGCAAAACCCACAATTTGCGGTGTACATAGTGTACCAGAACGAAAACCTCTTTCTTGTCCTCCTCCTTGAATTTGTGAAGCTAATTTTACTCTCGGATTTTTTCGCCGAATATATAACGCACCAATGCCTTTTATACCATAAATTTTATGAGCAGTTAAAGACATTAAGTCAACATTCATTTTTTTAACATCTAAGGTTATTTTACCGATAGCTTGGGCACAATCAGTATGAAAAAGTATCTCATTTTCATGACAAATAGCTCCAATTTTACTAATATCTTGAATAACACCTATTTCATTATTAGCCGTCATTATCGAGACTAAAATAGTATCAGGACGAATAGTTTTAGTCAATAAATTGAGATCTAATAAACCATTTTTTTCTACGGGTAAAAAAGTTACATCAAAACCTAAAGTTTCTAAATATTGACAAGGTTCAATTACGGCGTTATGTTCTGTTTGTAAAGTTATAATATGTTTTCCTTTGGTAAAATAAGCCTCGGCAACGCCTTTTATGGCTAAATTATTCGCTTCCGTTGCACCACTGGTAAAAATAATTTCTGTTTCTTCGGCATTAATTGCTTCAGCAATAATACTTCTGGCTTGTTTTACTGCTGCTTCTGATTCCCAACCATAAATATGAGCATTACTAGACGGATTGCCAAAATACTCGGTAAAATAAGGCATCATAGCCGTTAAAACTCTTTGATCTACAGGAGTAGTACCATGATTGTCAAGATAAATAGGACGATTCATCATAAGTAATAAGTAATGAATAATGAATAATGAATAATGAATAATGAATAATGAGTAATAAGTTACTCCCCGTTTCCTTTCTATCTTCTAATTTCCCTTTTCCTTTCTATCTCCTAATTCCTAATTTCTAATTGTTCATTGTTCATTGTTCATGGTTGTAAGTTATTATTATAAAGAACTAAGAGTGCGCATTTTTCAGTTTGTGGGAGTAAAGACTATGGATAGTGCTAATAATGAAAGAATTGTTGGATATTTTATCGAAGAAGCTAAAGAACATTTAGAAACCATTGAAAAAGGGATTTTAGATTTATCTTCGGCGGTAAATGATGAAGAAAGTATTAATGAATTATTTAGGGCAGCTCATTCTATTAAAGGGGGAGCAGCTATGCTAAACTTTACCAGTATTCAAAAAACTGCTCACCGTTTAGAGGATGCTTTTAAAATATTACGAGACGATCCCATTCAAACAGATCAGACATTAGAAAGTCTTTTTCTCAAAGCCTATGATATTCTACAAGATTTATTAGAACGTTTGCAAGGGCCTTTGGGTTTATCGGAAGATGAAGGGGAACAAATTATGGAAGCCGCCGAACCTCATTTTGTAGAATTACAGAATTATATTCAACAACTAGCAGATGGTGAAGTACCAACACCACCTCAAGTTACTTCTGCTTCTGTTCGTGCTTCGTCTCCCTCCATGACAGCTATTCCTAGCAATGAAGTTGTTATGCAAGTCAGACAAATATTGCAACAAATGTTAGCTATTTTTAAACAAGAATCTAACCCCAATAATCGTCATCAATTACAAAGTTTATGCGATAAATTAGTTAATATTGCTCCAGCAGAAAATGGTTGGCAAAATTTAATTAAATGTGCAAAACAAGCGATTAATAATCCTAAACATTCTTATCGTTTATTAGCTCCTATAATTATTAAAGAAGTTAAATTAGCAGGAGATTGTTTAGAAGTAGGAAAAGGAACTGAAATTGCACCCTCTCAAGGTTTAGAACAATTAGCTTATTCAAAATTACCTCAAATTTTAATTAGTGTAGATCCTACCATTGCAGCAGAAACTATTAGTAAAGTTTTTAATAAAGAACAGATTTCTAAATTAGTGAATTTGTTACAAGTATCTCATTAAAAAAAGGTGATTAACAATTAATTTTAATAAAAAATAATATTTGTTGAAAGTACTTTTATTTTAAATTACTATGTTGCCAATTATAACTGATTTTTTAAAGACTTATAACCCTTATTTACAACCTTTTTTTTTAGTAATTGCATGGGTTTTATTCGCTTTATTATTATCTACATTAATTAACAGTTTCCAAGATATAACAAAACGGAGTAAAATTATGCACAAAATTCCTTGTACTCGTTGTAAGTATTTTACTAATGATTATCGCTTAAAATGTACTCTGCAACCTTTAATTGCTAACACGGAAGCTGCTATGGATTGTCCTGATTTTATCATCAAAGAAAATTGGTAAATAAACATTAATCAAAACAATTAATTTTAATATTGTTCAAAAAAACTATAATTTATTAAAAAAATATTCCCAAAAAATGAAATCTTCTCTTAATTTTTCTCATAGATTTAAATATCTAAATTCTCTTAGCTTAAGTATTTTAAGTGTCTTAACTATTAGTGATGTTTCCTCTGCAAATCCTCTTTGTTATATTATTGATGTTAATGGTAAACAAGTTAATTTATCTTTTTTATGCACCTTCTCTAAATCTACATCCCCAACACCTCCAACAACACCAATAGCAACACCAACTCAAGATAAACCTTCTACAAATAATCTCATAAATCCTCCAGCACCAAGTGCTATTACCCCAACAACTACACCTTCGACAGATAATGTTAACCCTCCTGAAAAAGAAGTAGATAAAACTAAATTACCAGCAGCACAAAGAGCGATTCCCTTATTACAAAATCAACAAACTCCTTCTGTTAACAACTAATTTTATTAAATTTTCTTAGAAACATTGTCAAATAATTATCAGTTTTTAAACATCGTTATTATTGTTAATCATTATTCAAACTCTTTATCCAATATACTTGAATATATTAATCAAAAATCTAATATAAATAAAATCATTATTATTAATAATAGTCAAGAAAAAAAGATCCATAATTTATGTTTAAATATTACAAAAAATTATCATAATAATTATTGTAAATTAGAGATTATTAATACTAATAAAAATCAAACATCTAATGAAATATATCAAAAAATTATTGACTCAATAGAAGGAGAAATTATTATCTTTACTAAAACTAATTATTATCCTGATGATCATTGGTTAGAAAATTTAATTAAGCCTTTTCATGATAGTAATATTAATATTATAGCAGGACAAATTTATGAATTGAAAACCGAAAATATCATTAAAAAAATATTGAATTTTATTTACAAATATATCCCTAATAATAATTTAAAATGGGTAAATATATTTGATGAACAATTTGCTAATCTTGCTGTTAGAAAAGAATTTATAAAACAACAAAAATTTTTATATTTACCAAAAATTAATCAGAAAGAAATTAGTTTTTATTCTCGTATTTTAAGAGAAATTGAAGCAGAAATAATTTATAATCCTTCTGCTATTGTTTATCATAAAAAATTAAAAAATTGAAACTTTTTCAACTAAAAATTTTTAACCATAAACTTATTCTATAAAGTTAAATATTTACGAGAAATATCGACAATTCGCTCAGACGCTTTACCATCTCCAAAAGGATTAATTGCTTCGCCCATTTTATTATAATGATCTTTATTCTCTAATAAATCACTAGCAGATGATAAAATTTGAGAGGATTTAGTGCCAATTAATTTTGCAGTTCCAGCTATGACAGCTTCTGGTCTTTCCGTCGTTTCTCGTAAAACTAAGACAGGTTTTCTTAAACTGGGGGCTTCTTCTTGTAAACCACCAGAATCAGTTAAAAGTAAATAACTGCTTTGAATTGCTCCTACTAATTCTTCGTAATCTAAAGGTTCAGTTAAAAATACTCTCTCATGATTACCAAAGGCTTGTTGTAATGGCTCTCTAACTGTAGGATTTCGGTGCAAGGGTAATAAAATGGCTGTGTCGGGAAATTTAGCTAAAATTAATCTTAAACCTTCAATAATATCTTTTAACGGTTCTCCCCAATTTTCTCTACGATGTACCGTTACTAATAATACTCGATATTTTTGCCAATCCAAACCATTAATATTACAAACAGGGTTTTTATTAGCCACTGAAAGTAAAGCATCAATTACGGTATTACCAGTATGGTGAATTTCACCCGTTACTCCTGATTTATGTAGGTTTTCTACCGCTAAGGTGGTGGGAGCAAAATGTAGTTGAGCTATTTGAGAAATTAAACGACGATTAGCTTCTTCAGGAAAAGGATTATAAATGTTGTCTGTTCGTAGTCCAGCCTCCACATGACCTACAGGAATTTGTTGATAAAAAGCAGCTAAGGCAGCGGAAAAAGCTGTAGTTGTATCTCCTTGAGTTATAACTAATCGAGGCTGAATATCTTGAAATATTTTTTCTAAACCTTGTAAACTTCGGCAGGTTATATCACTTAAACTTTGTTTTGATTGCATGATGTCCAAGTCAACGGTAGCACTTAATCCAAATAATGTCATGACTTGGGCTACCATTTCTCGATGTTGTCCTGTTAAAATTACTTTCGTATCAAAATCTTCTGCTGCTTGAAAATACTTAATTACAGGAGCTAATTTAATAGCTTCGGGGCGAGTACCTAAAGTAATACAAATAGTTTTTTTAGTTAAGGTCATAAATGGTAAATTAGTTTTCAAAAAAAGTATAAAACAAGTTGCACCTTTAAAAGTTTAATTAAAAAAATTTCATTGCTATTCTAATTAATATTACTATAAATATTCCTCACGCCATCAGTTCAATTTCATATTGGCGGTATTATAGTTATGATTATTAACTTTTTTTCTTTGGTTTTGGCTGAATTAATTCAAGTGTTACCCATTGCTTATTCAATTATTCAATTATCTCTTTTTCTTTGTTTTCAATTATTTCTATACTGGTAAAATTATTTTCCACATTCTTATAAACCTAAATCTTTAGAATTAACCCATTCTTCCCTTGAACTTTCTATTACTTCTTTTATTGAATCTACATAACCTGAAATAGAATTAAGATAAATTGTTTCTTGAATAGCAGACTAATCTTCACTAGAAATCATCACAACTTCATTTTTTGTTCCTTTGATAATTAAGGGTTGATGAGTTTCTGTAATTTGATCAATTAATTGGTCAAGATTTCCAGTTACTTCTGGTAAGGAAAAATTATTCATTAGGTAATTATCAAATTGTTTTTAGGTGATTTCATTATCGCAGATTAACAGTCAGCATGAATCAAAATCTTTTAATAATGGTAGAATGAATAAAAGCTCCATCGAACTGAGAAAAATGCGTATGAAAAGTAAAATAGAATATACATTTTGGCAAGAGAATGACGGGAAATATTTAGGTTACTTAAATCAATATCCTGATCATTGGACTCAAGGTGAAACATTAGAAGATTTACAAGAACATTTAAAAGATTTATATCAAGAATTTTCTCAAAATTTTATACAGGGTATCAAGCAAATTGCACTCTTGGAAGTTTAATGAAAAGAAAAGATTTAATTGCTATTATAGAAAAAAATGGTTGTGTCTTAATTCGTCATGGTGGGAAACATGATATTTATCAAAATCCTCATAGCGGAATTTCCCAACCAATACCTAGACACGGAGAAATTAATGAAAGATTAGCACAAAAAATTATCAAGGATTTAACGAGTAATTAAATTACCAATAATGACTTAAATTTCTGGTATTTTTCTTCTTTAAATTCCTGTTTAGCTTGTGCAATTAACTTATTTAACCTTTCCTTATCTTTGCCATAATTGTTGATTTTGTAAAGGATTAACATTATATGGAGTATAGAACAATACTAAAATATTTATGATCACTAGGAAAATTTTCTATTGTTTGAACTAATCCAAATCTTTTAGCCTCATCAGGATTAAAAAAAGTTTTCTTTTCCTTCATTAAGTAAATTGTTTTCAAGTTATTTTCAGGTATTAAATAACCTTGTTGTGCTGATTTTTTATACTATTTAATTGCTTCTTGAATATTAGGATTTACTCCTAAGCCTAAATGATAAATATTACCTAAAATACACTGTGCTTCCGAGTTACCTTCTTCCGCCAATGGTTTTAATAAAATGAGAGTTTCTTTATATTTTTTTTCTTCAAAAGCGAGTAACCTTTTTCTAAATTTGACATTTTTTATTCTCCTATATTGCTCGTCAAAAGACTGTAAAATAATTAAGCGACAACTTTCATAATATTAGAAGGTAATTGATTTAAAATTAATTCATTCAGTTGAACTTTTTTACTCGCATTATCAATGTCAATACCGACTAAATTACCATGTTCATCATAATCAAGTACAACTCCTTCCGAAATTTCTTGACTGTCAATACTAGGTTGATCTGATAAATGAATATATAAAGAATCGGTATCAGAATAATAGTTAATTTTCATAGTTTAAATCTCCTATCGGGAAAAGCATTATGAATAGTTGTTTTATCTTCTAAGGTTATTACTCGCAAAATTTTATGATCAAATTCTGGAATTATCCCCGAAAAACGAAATCGATTATTCTCTTGGGGTTCATACTTTAACGGATTTTGGATAACACGAATACACCATTCTTTTTTGAGATAAGGACGTTTTAATAAAACATCATTTTCAAAATATTGTATAAATTTATATTCTGACATTTACTTATTTTTGTCATGATAAATGGAGAAATATTAAGTTAGTTTATTTCTCCATGTTAACTAATAAATTAGAAATTACCTGTTAAAGCCTCCTTACATCTGTCACAAATCAAAGGTTCATCGCTAAAAGTTCCCACTGTGGTAGAATAATTCCAACAGCGATCGCACTTATGACCATCAGCGTTCAAAACTGCAACCTTTAAAGTAGTATCCTCAAGCTGAATATCCCCGATATATTGACTAATACTCAAAGCCGATTCATCCGTTACTAATTCTACCTGTGAGACAAGAAGAAGGTAACGCAATTCATCAACCCTGTTACCATCATTTAAAGCATTAGTAGGATTAAAGTTAGTTAGCATTTCCGATAGCTTACCTTCAGTATTATAAATTAATACTTTTGCTTCTAAAGATGAACCGATAAGCTTTTGATTACGAGCATCATCTAAAACTTTATTAACTCCCATACGAATGTTGCGTAGTTGTTGCCATTTTGATAGTAAATCAGGGTTTTGCACCCATTCAGGTTCTAATTTGACCCAACCTACCTCAAATACCGAATTACATGGCTTCTCGTAGGGTAAATTTTGCCAAATATCCTCCGCCATGTGACAAAGTACGGGGGCGATCGCCTTAGCGAGATTTTCGAGTATAATTGCCATGACAGTTTGACAACTGCGACGACGGGGGGAATTAGGATCAGAAATATAGAGTCTATCTTTAGCAATATCAAGGTAAAAATTAGAGAGATCAACTACACAGAAATTTTGTACTTTTTGGAAGAATTTAAAAAATTGATAACTCTCAAATGCTTCGGTAATTTCGCTAAAAACTAAGTGAGTTTCTTGGAGAATATACTTATCTAATTCGGGTAAATTTTCATAACTAACGGCATCTTTTGCTGGGTTAAAATCATGTAAATTACCTAATAAAAATCGAGCAGTATTACGAATTTTACGGTAAACGTCGGCAAGTTGTTTGATGATATTATCACCGATGCGCACATCCCCAGAATAATCCGTTGAAGCTACCCATAAACGCAACACATCAGCTCCATATGGCGGTTGTTGTTTCTGATTTTTACCACCGTTGATGATCAGATTCGGATCGACTACATTACCCACAGATTTACTCATTTTCATGCCCTTTTCATCCAAGACGAAACCATGAGTTAACACGGTTTTATAAGGAGCGATGCCGTTAACTGCTACACTGGTTAATAGGCTCGACTGAAACCATCCTCGATGTTGGTCTGAACCTTCCAAATATAAGTCAACAGGGTATTTTAACTCTTGACGTTGGTTAGCAACTGCTGCCCAAGATGAACCAGAATCGAACCATACATCCATAGTATCCATACCTTTACGGTAATTTTTGCCATTGTTACGATAATTTTCGGGCAATAATTCTTCGATACTTAATTCCCACCACGCATCAGAGCCTTTTTCCCTGATAATATTTTTAACGTGGTTGATGGTTTCTTCATTCAATAAAGGTTCGTTGGTTGCTTCATCGTAAAACACGGGAATCGGTAAACCCCAACTGCGTTGACGAGAAATACACCAGTCACTGCGATCGCTTACCATAGGAGTAATGCGGTTTTCTCCTTGAGAGGGAATCCAAGTTACATCTTTAATTGCCTTTAATGCCAAGTCACGGAAACCATCAACGGAAGCGAACCATTGTTCTGTAGCACGGAAAATTGTGGGTTTTTTAGTACGCCAATCGTAAGGATATTTATGGGCGTAGGCTTCCTCTTTTAATAAGCTACCTTTTGCGGTTAAAGCGTCAATAATTGCCTGATTTGCGTCTTTTAACACGTTTAAACCCTGAAATTCTCCTGCTTCCTCTGTAAAGTTACCTTTATCATCGACTGGCGATAAAATTGGTAAGTTATACTTTTGTCCCGTAATATAGTCTTCTTGTCCATGTCCGGGGGCGGTGTGTACTAATCCTGTACCTGATTCTGTGGTAATATAATCACCGCCGATAACTACGGGGCTTTCTCTGTCAAAGAGAGGATGCTTATAGGTGGACAATTCTAAGTCTTCCCCTTTGATAGTAGTTTTGATGGTTAAAACTAAATCAAATGTCTTACTTAAACTTTCTACTAAGTCTTTGGCGACGATAATAAATTGTGGTATCCACTCACTTTCTTCTTCTGAGTAAGGAAATTCAAACTCTCCGTCAAAAGATGCTGGAATAACTGGTATAGTAACCCTTTGTGCTGGAATTTGAGGATACATGATTTCTACTACGGCATAATCTAAATTACCATTGACAGCAACGGCGAGATTACCCGGTATTGTCCAAGGAGTTGTAGTCCAAATAGCTACAGCGAGATTAGGCATAAATTCAGCTAAATGGGAGGCTTTTTCGCTTAATTTAGTGATGTTAAAAGCAGCGTAAATACTACGAGAGGTATGCCCTTCAGGATATTCTAACTCGGCTTCGGCAAGGGCGGTTTGTGAACTAGGACTCCAATGGACAGGTTTTAAGCCACGATAGATATAACCGTTTAATGCCATTTTGCCAAATACTTCGATTTGGGCGGCTTCATATTCTGGTAATAGGGTTAAATAGGGGTTTTCCCAGTCTCCCCAAATACCATAGCGTTTGAACCCTTCTGCTTGTTCTTCTTGAGTTTTGAGGGCGAAATCACGGGCTTTATGACGGAGGGTAATGGGAGTTAAGGCTTCTCTTTCTTTCTGTTTTAAACTCTGTAATACTTTAAGCTCGATGGGCAGTCCGTGACAATCCCAACCGGGTACATAACGAACTTTATGACCTTGTAATAATTTATATTTATTAATAATATCTTTGAGAACTTTGTTTAAAGCATGACCCATATGTAAGCTACCATTAGCGTAGGGTGGTCCATCATGGAGAATAAAAAGGTCTTTTGGATTATTTTGACCTAATTTCTCATAAACCTGTTCTTTTGCCCAAAATTCCTGCAATTCTGGCTCTTTTTTAACGGCATTGGCTCTCATGTCAAAGCCTGTTTGTGGCAAATTTACTGTATCTTTATAGTTTTTTTGTTCAGTCACGATCAATCCTTTAATATGATATTTCTACATTCTGCTATTGTATTGTGAACTAGGCTAATCTCTCAATCACCTAACCGTAAAACGGGCATCTTGCCCGTAGAAACATCACATCAGCATCTTGGGGCCTGGGGCCCGTCACAGCATCTTGCCCATGAAAAGATTATGATAGAGACAGCCTAGAAGGCTTTTTTGACCTTATTTTGATTTTGCCTATTCTTTTTTCTTGTTTATTTCTTGTCTGTCTAATAACTATAATATTTTTGACATTTTTTACTAAAATATCCTAATATTTTCCTTATTTCTTCTGTTAAATTACTGACC
>NZ_JBGSUU010000093.1:0-3264 GCF_041753295.1 Geminocystis sp. | reverse complement strand
CTAACTTCCAGTCTTGAACTGGTAAACGCTAACGGACACATTAACCTCTGTCAATTGAGTGAAAACTTGATTGATAAGTTAGGTGGTTGAAGTTAGAATCCCTCACCATAATCTTTGATTTGGTGACGGGAGAATGTCAATCAGGTAAAATTAATTGTATATAATATAAGGGTTTTAAAAAATTCACCGCAGTTAGAAACAGTTTTTAAATATATTTTTACAATCTAAATAAATCTTTATTTGTTGAAAAATAATTGAATATTTTTAATTTAATATAGAAGAAACTATCTGAAACAATCATACATAAACAGATACATAGAATGCGGACGGAGAGACTCGAACTCTCACATCAAAGATACTAGAACCTAAATCTAGCGCGTCTACCAATTCCGCCACGTCCGCTTAAGACCAGATACTATCATAACAATATTAAGAAAATAATTCAAGTTAATTGATAAAGAAAAGGTTAACTATTAATACCGAAGCGCATTTGTGTTAAAACTTTTTGAGTTTTAGTATCAAGAGAATTAAAAAGAAAACGCCCCTGAGATTTTTGTCGGGAGCGAAAGTTTTGTCTTTCTTTAGTTTTAGTGGAATCAATTTCTTTTGCTAATCCCTGAGCTGACAACCATTCTGCACCATAACCAACAACAGTATGACGTTGAGCTTGATCAGAAGTCGCCACAATTATTCTTGTGTCGGTTTCAGGATTGCGACGAGGAAAAGAAGCACAAAATTTTTCAATATAGGTATCGGCTGTTTCTGTATAAGATGTGTAGTGAACTAATACGCTTTTACCGACTTTTTCTTGATAACTAGGACTTTTTTGATAATGAGCATCAAACACTATTTTTGCTTCTAGTGCTTTATACCCTGTATAGTTAACCATACTCTCAATTAATGAATTCCTAGCTTGTTCTAAACCGTGATTATCTTTGATTTTTTTAAGGGAAGACCATGTGCCAATTATGTTGTAGCCATCTACCAATAAGATAGCTTGAGAAGTAGTAGAAACCATTTCTTTGCATATATATTTAACTAAAGGTTTTTTACAATGTCATAATGGTAGATTTTAACAAAATTTTAAGATCTTCGGTGTATTTATGGTAACTAATTTACAAATAATTCTTCAGGATTTCCTTGACGAATAACTTGTCCTTCTTTTAATAAAAAATAGCCATCGGCATAGTGTAGTTCTTCTAAACGATGAGTTACCCATAAAGCTGTTATTCCTCTTTCTCTAACCAGTTTTTGTACTAAAATAACTAATTCAATTTGAGTATCAGGATCTAATAATGCTGTAGGTTCATCTAATAGTAATACTGGACAATGACGAGCGATCGCACCTGCAATAGCAATACGTTGTTTTTGTCCGCCACTGAGTGCATAGATAGGGCGACGTTCTAATTGTAAAAGATTAACCGCTGTTAGAGCTTCTTTGACTCGATATTGAACTTGAAGGAGGTTTAGTTTTTCTTGTACTAATCCAAAGGCAATATCAGCGGCAACGGTGGGCATCACTAATTGATGATCTGGATTTTGAAATACAAATCCTAAAGGTGCATCAGTTTCGATCGTGCCACTATCAGCCGTCAGTAAACCTGCTAATAATCTCAGTAAAGTGGATTTTCCACAACCATTATTACCTAATAACATCCAAAATTCTCCTTTAGGAACTTTAAGATTACAGGAATTTAAGACGTTAGTTTGAGAATTCCAACGGAATGTTAAATTGTCAACGGTGATCGCAAAGTTAGAGTTAATCAAAATAAGCAAAAAGTAATAATTGATAATTGTTAATTGGTAATATCATCCGTGAATTTTGAATTTTCGGTGTTGTAAAGGTTTCAGGTGTAAAGGTATTAGGTATTAGCTTAAACAATGCACAAAATATATATATTACTGAGATCTTGCATCAGATCAAAAATACTTAATAAACAAAAGTCAAAAAATCAATTTTAGTATAGTTTGAGTCAATGTTAATCCCTTTGTCCTTTGCCCCTTGCCCTTTGCCCTAGCATCACCAGTTAATTTTTAACGAGGTGCAAGATCTGAGTATTAATTGATTTTTTATTTTCAATTCTTTGATTGATTAATCACCCCAGTTCAAGGGTATTAAACCCTTTCCGATACCTGAAACCTAAAACCTGCCTAGATTCGATAGATATTCAAAGCATCGAAGGGAGGCGATAATGTGTAATTATTTTTCGGCTAAAGCAGCAAAAAATCCGGGTGCTTTACTACCAGCGTTTACAGCATCTTTCTGAGAAATAATAACTCCAGTGATTTGATCGCTTAAGACGGCAATTTTTTTGTCAGTTTGCTTGTCACAGGTTAATTGAACAACTTGTACTTCTTTACTTTTAATAATTTCCAAAATATTGGTATAAAGAGCTTGAGCATCAGACTCTTCTTTTTTTTCCACAGATAAAGGTACGGGAATGTATCTAACTAACAAATCAATAGTAAACATAATTATTGTTGTATTTTTATTACTTTAAATTACGAGAAAACAGAATAAACTTAACTAATTTTAATATTTTTAAGGATTTTTTAACAATTTACTTGTCAAATATTGCAATTTTCCCATAAAATGTTATTATAAGTTAACGTTAAGAAAAGTAAATTTTTCTCATAAAATAGTCATAATAGGTTATTAAGATCTGAGAAAATAAAAAATAACGTTTTTAGTAATTATATTATTCATTTGGAGTTTCTTTTATGACCATTGCAGTAGGCAGAGTGCCAGAAAGAGGTATATTTGATACCCTAGACGACTGGCTCAAAAGAGACCGATTTGTATTCGTTGGTTGGTCTGGCATCCTCTTATTTCCTTGTGCCTACTTGGCTTTGGGAGGTTGGTTGACTGGTACTACCTTTGTTACTTCTTGGTACACTCACGGTTTAGCTAGTTCTTACTTAGAAGGTGCTAACTTTTTAACCGTAGCCGTATCTAGTCCAGCAGATGTTTTTGGACATTCTTTATTATTCTTGTGGGGGCCTGAAGCTCAAGGTAATCTCACTCGCTGGTTTCAAATCGGTGGTTTATGGCCTTTTGTAGCATTACACGGAGCTTTTGGTTTAATTGGCTTCATGTTACGTCAATTTGAGATTTCTCGCCTTGTAGGGATTCGTCCTTATAATGCCATCGCTTTCTCTGGGCCTATTGCTGTATTTGTTAGTGTGTTTTTAATGTATCCTTTAGGACAATCTAGCTGGTTTTTCGCTCCTTCTTTCGGAGTAGCTGGAATCTTCCGCTTTATT
>NZ_JBGSUU010000092.1:0-11429 GCF_041753295.1 Geminocystis sp. | reverse complement strand
CCTGAAACCTGAAACCTGAAACCTGAAACCTGAAACCTGAAACCTGAAACCTGAAACCTGAAACCTGAAACCTGAAACCTGAAACCTGAAACCTGAAACCTGAAACCTGAAACCTGAAACCTGAAACCTATTAACATAAATTATTAATTATTTGAGCAGAAATTTTTAATCATTTAAAGAAAAGATAATTCTCCTGCAACTTCCAAACGTTTATAATCATCAATACACAAAAACTTGTCACCTAAATTTTGGGCAACTGTCGGAGTAATCCACCCCAATTGTTTTAAAACATGAATAGCAGTAGCATATTTAGCCCGTTTTGCACCATCAAGAATTTTAATAGCTAAACCCATATTTTGCCCTATATTACCGATACATTGGATACCTTCTGCCCCAGATTTACTAACCAACATTCCATCAGTTAAAGTCATCAATTCCGTATCGAAAGCACCTTCTCCTGCTACCATAGTGGGGTGATTAGTCATAGCACGAAGGATTCTCTCTAAATCGATACTATTTCCGTTGGCTAATTTAGCGTATAAAGTGGCCATTTGTCCTAATTCTAAAGCATAGGTCGGTACACCACAATCATCTCTTGCCGTCATAATTTCGGCTCCCGGAATGGCTAATAACTCAGCAATTTTTTGTAAAATTAATTGTTGCACTGGGTTTGAGCGATGAAAATAAGTATCTAAATTCCAATTTCTTTGTTGACAAACCGCTAACATTCCAGCGTGTTTACCTGAGCAATTATATTGTAAAGCACTATCTTTTCCTTCAGGAATAGGACATTTTAAGTAACTTGATTCAATATCCGCACGCCAAAGAATGTTAAAAACTTGTCTTGCTTGTTCTATATTACCTTGATGAGAACTACAAATAATCGCTAAATCTTTATCATTTAAGTCAAATCGCTCCATCACTCCCGTACTTGTAACCGCTAGGGCTTGAAATGGTTTCATTGCTGATCTCATAAAAGAGACGGTTTCAGTATCTCCTGCTACGGCTAAAATTCTGCCTCTATCATCAGCAACCACCACTTCTCCTTGATGGATAGATTCTAATAATCCTTCTCTTAATAGATGTATTTCTAAGCGTGGATAGGGTGAGCGTTTTAATCTTGTCATTTTTTATCTAAGTAGGTAGTATAGGAATGAAGAATTAAGAATATTTATTAATTGTTCATTATTCATTGTCCATTGTCAATTGATTATTAGCCATAATAAGGTTAACAAACCGCTACCCATTAGACTTCCCAATAAAATCATACTTTTATGCAATCTTTTTAAAATCGGTTGTACTTGATACTGAAAAATTAATTGATCTCTGCGATAAAATTCTAAAGGTTTTTCCCATATTTGCCCATCATACCAACTTGACTCTTCATACACTATTTTTGTCTTTCTGAGGCGATCGCCAATATAACTCCATCCTAAATACAAGCGTATCAAGAAAAAAGCCATAAAAAGAGAAGCGCCTAAACCACTAGAGAGAAAAAAAGAAAAAGGAGTTTGTAGAGGAGAAAAACTAGCAGCAGCAATAGGAGAGGAAATAAATAAACTAAACACCCATACCCAAATAAATTTAAAGATAAATTGACGTTTTGGCAATGTTACCCAACGAAAAAAGGATGATTCCGCTAATTCTTGATATTCATTTACAGGTTGTTGCTCTGGTGGTACAGGGCAAAAAATATTAGAGGATTGATTCATAATCAATAATAGTCATTAGTAATTAACATTATTCTCCTAATTGAGACGGAAGTTATGGGCTAGAGGTAAAGACTGTTCTTTCAGCACCACTCCAAAAAGCCTCTAAATCATAGAATTGTCTAGCTTCAGGGAGAAAAATATGAACAATAACATCACCATAATCATGGAGTATCCAATTTCCTTCGTTTTTCCCTTCTACTCTGATGGGTAGGCGTTGGAATTTTTCATAAATTTTATCTTCAATAGAAATAGAAATCGCCCTTAATTGAGGTTGAGAAAAACCCGTCATGATGAGAAAATAATCAGCTAAATAGGATAATTTTTCAACATTTAAGAGTACAATTTGATCAGCTTTACGATCATCGGCGGCTTCAGCAATCATGAAAGCTAACTCTTTGGGAGAAATAGATGAACTAGATTGATTTTTATGCAATTGAGCGGAATAATTTTTAAGTTGTAAATGTGATTGTGTCATTCAAATTCTTAATCTCTTTTTTACAATTATAGTTGACACTAACCCGTTAAATCAAAAATTATCTTTTGTGATTGATTACAATTCTTAATTAGGTTTCCTGAACAAGTATGAGTGATGATAGTAAATATTAGGTGTCAGGTTTCGGGTTTCAAGTGTTATTTCCCATAATAAAAGAGCTAAAAGAAATAAAGTTTTTCAAAATTTAGCCCATTGGAGGAAAAGCTCTATTGATTGGTCTTTCGGGTTTAAAGTCCATTTAATTATTAGACCTCTTGCAAAATAAAAAGTAAAATCTATTTTAGGATGGAAAACGTTAATTTCTTAACTCATTACTCATTACTCCACTTCTGCAAGAAGTCTAATTAAAGCCTGTGAAATTGATTTAAACTTTGTCTATTAAGTATTTTTATTCTGATGCAATATCTTAGTTTAAGCTAAAATTTTGGGTACTCGAAAAAAATCTTCTTCCCTTTCTGGGGCAGAATTTAACAAACTTTCTCGCTCATTAAAAGTTACTTGTTGATCTTTGCGTGTAATATTACTAATATCAATGGCTCTAGTAGTAGGTAAGACATTTTCTGTATCCAATTCGCTCAATTGTTCAAAATAATCAAAAATAGCATTTAATTGAGTACCAAATTCTTCTTCTTGTGCTGAGGTAATTTCTAAACGGGCTAAATTAGCAACTTTTTTAACTTCTTCTCTCGTAATACTCATTTTTTTGTAATAATAAATTTAATTTTGAAATATGCTTAACTATCAACGGTGAACTATCAATTAAAAAAATACATCCATTTCCGATCTTCCACTGGTTTTAAGCCAATTTTGAGCCTCTAAATAACTATTCGGAGAAATTCTGATGGCTTGTTTCCAATATTCTGCTGCTTTATCAAATAATCTTTCTGCTTCATCTTCTTCGATGGCTTGTTTACATTTTTCTCCTTGATGATGATAAATTACGGCAATATTATTTAAAACTGATGGTTTACGAGGATTTAGCTCTAAAGATTGATGATAATAGTCTAAGGCTTCTTCTAACTTACCGTTACTAGCATGAATTAAACCTATATTATATAAGATTTCACTGCGATCGTTAGAATCTTCTTCTAATTTAAGGGCTTCATAATAATTATCTAAGGCTTCGGCATATTCTCCCTCTGCCTGAGCTGACATTCCATCACGATAATAAACAAAAGCCTCTTTAGATTTTGCATCAATAGGTAAGACTTTAAGAATAATATCCGCCATGACAGTAAAAGTTTTATCAATAAAATTATCGTTTCTTTGAGATCTTGGCATATATAAAAAATTAAAAATGTAGAATTAAAAACTGATTATTACTTATTACTTATTACTTATTACCTAAGATTTAGGAACACGAATCACAACTTGGTCAATTAAACCATAATTTTTAGCTTCTTCGGCTGACATAAAGAAATCTCTTTCGGTATCTTCTTCTATTTTTTCTAAAGTTTGCCCTGTATGAGAAGCCATGTAAGTATTAAGTTGTTTTTTGAGATACAAAATTTCTCTAGCTTGAATTTCAATATCTGTAGCTTGTCCTTGAGCCCCTCCTAAAGGTTGATGAATCATAATTCTTGAGTTAGGTAAGCTCATTCTTTTTCCCTTTGCACCAGCACTTAATAAAAAAGCTCCCATACTAGCGGCTAACCCAACACATATAGTACAGACATCAGGTTTTATTTGATTCATGGTATCAAAAATGCCCAACCCAGCAGACACTGAACCTCCGGGGGAATTAATATAAAGATAAATATCTTTGTCGGGATCTTCTGCTTCTAATAGCAATAATTGTGCTACTAAAGAATTTGCCAATTCATCTGTAACTTGTTGTCCTAAAAAAACAATTCTTTCTCTAAGTAAGCGAGAGTATATATCAAAAGCCCGTTCGCCACGACCAGAAGTTTCAATAACAGTTGGTACCATTGTGTTAATTTCAATTATCTTTACTATTCTTGATAATTCTGATTGTACCTAATATGGGAACGATTCAGAGAAATTAATCTATCTGGAATTTATTTTGCAATTCTTTGACTTCTTTTCTAGCCCATTGATCAGCGTATAAAATATCTTCTAAATTAGGTTTAGTGGTATTCTTGCCATGAAAGCGATCGCACACTGATTCAATTAAACGAGGAATATCAAGGAAAGTAATTTTTTCTTGTAAAAATAAAGCCACAGCTTGTTCATTTGCCGCATTTAATACCGCAGGAAGACAACCTCCAGCTTTTCCTGCTGCATAGGCTAACTGCATACAAGGGTATTTTTGATGATCTGGTTCACGAAAAGTTAAGTTACCAACTTTCACTAAATCAAGGGTTTCCCAATTAGTCGAAATACGATCTGGATATGATAAAGCATAAAGTAACGGTAATCGCATATCTGCCCATCCTAATTGAGCTAATACAGAGGTATCTTGTAATTCAATGAGAGAATGAATAATACTTTGAGGATGAATCACAATATCAATATTTTCATAATCTACTCCGAATAAATAATGTGCTTCAATAACCTCTAAACCTTTATTCATCAAAGTAGCTGAATCAATAGTGATCTTTTGTCCCATAGACCAGTTAGGATGTTTTAAAGCATCTTTTACTGTTACGGTGGCTAATTTTTCTACGGGTAAATCACGAAATGAGCCTCCTGATGCTGTTAAAATAATTTTACGCAATGCTTTTTCAGGAATACCTTGCAGACATTGGAAAATTGCGGAGTGTTCAGAATCAGCAGGAAGTAATTTAACACCATATTCTTTAATTAAAGGTAACACAACAGGTGCGGCGGCGATCAATGTTTCTTTATTCGCTAAAGCAATATCTTTTCTAGCTTTAATAGCGGCAATGGTGGGTAATAATCCTGCACATCCCACAATACCCGTAACAACACTTTGAGCATCTCCGTAACTAGCTACTTCGCAAATAGCGTCTTTTCCCGCTAATAAAATCGGTTGTTTCTCAACATTAGCGATGGCATCTTTTAATAAAGATAATTTTGCTTCATTTTCAATAGCGACAATTTGAGGTTGAAATTCTCGGATTTGTTCAGCTAGTAAGTTAATATTGCTTCCTGCGGCTAATCCGACTATTTGAAATTTATCAGGATGTTCTCTTACTATATCTAAAGTTTGAGTACCAATAGAACCAGTAGAACCTAGTATGGAAATTAATTTCATAATTTAATACGTCATTTTGGCTATGAATATCTTATCAGGGAATAGGGAGTAGTAATTAAATTTCGGTGGTGTAAAGGGCAAAGTGCAAGGGGATTAAACTTGCTCTCATGGGATATTCAAGCCATACATAGAACTGAGGTGATTTCAGCTATAATTTAATACTCTGTTTATTTTTATAAGATTGTAGTGTTGCACCTGCTACTTTTAAACTATAGGCACTAGCTATATTATCAATATATAAAGGTTTTCCTGTGGTTAAATGTTCTAAAACTATTTCGGTATCTTGAACAAATAATCCTCTACGAGTGCCAACTTCTATCTCTATTTCTTCTTCTGCTGTAATAATTTTTCCTTTTTCTCCTTCAAATAGAATTTTACCTTTATCTCCATAGACTTCTAAGGTGCGATCGCTATTTTTAAATTGATTACCTTTACCATAAGTTATTGTTAGCATCATCTCATTTTTAAATAGTATCTGTGCTTGACACCAACAAGCGGAAAAATAACCCACTTCCGAAGCATCCCAAAAACGAGCATTACAGTTAACTAAATCCACTTCCCCAAATAAATCGGTAAAACGATTAATACGAGAAACCGCAGCGATTAAAGGAAAACCATAATAATCATAATGATAAGTCCAATGAGGTGTAACTTTTTCCTTCGCTAAAATAGTACTATAACGAGCTAAGAAAGGACTACCAATCGCAGGTAAATGTTTTTTTAATGCTTGATGTACACCCCCTAAAATTTCGATATGCTCTACATGAAGCAACTTTTGTTTCTCTTGTGCTAATTGAATGAAATCTTCTGCTTCTAAAGGATTAAGAGTTAAAGGATATTCAACAATAACGTGTTTATTAGCTAATAATGCTCCTCTTACTATTGAACCATGATCTCGATTAACATTACAAATACAAACTAAATCAATACTTGAATCATTGACTAACTCTTGCCAAGTGCTAAAAGACTTAATTTGATAAGTATCGCAAAAACTTTGAGTATTTTCTGCACTATTACCCACCACTGCAATTAAATCACTCAATGATGAATTTTGAAACGCCTCTGCCCTTCTTTTTGCTGCGTATCCCGTGCCTATTAATCCTACTGTGATCATGTTTCTTTCTAAATAGTCTTTTTTAATTTTATTTTTATGACTTTTTAAATTAAATCATACTAAAATTAATTTTGGACTTTTACTTATTAAGTATTTTTGATCTTACAAGATCTCAGATAAACCTATATTTTATTCACTAAGTTAGTTAATCATAAGTAATTTTAATAACAAAAATCAAGAGTTTTCCTCCTAATATATAGCAAATATAAAAGTTAAAGTCTTTATAAATGAATAGTTATAACAAATATAAATGTTTTTAATAACTAGATTCAAGTCATTCTTATAATATTTTAAAAACTTATAGTATTGACGAAAAACAATTTCATTTCTAATGTGTAGAGAATAATTGCCGTTTATACTTTACTATTTTTACTATACTTGCTTAAATGATAAGCATAATTTTTTGTACATTAATTAAAGGACACCAAACATGGCAACTTATAACGTAACTCTAGTAACCGAAGGCGGCGAACAAACTATCGAAGTACCCGATGACGAGTATATTCTTGACGTTGCTGAAGAACAAGGTCTTGACTTACCCTACTCCTGTCGTGCTGGTGCTTGTTCTACTTGTGCTGGTAAAATCGTTTCTGGTACTGTAGATCAGTCTGATCAATCTTTCTTAGATGATGATCAAATTGAAGCTGGATATGTATTAACTTGTGTAGCTTATCCTACTTCTGATTGTAAAATCGAAACCCACAAAGAAGAAGAGTTATATTAATTAGCTTTTTTTCTCTAATCTTAGAAAGTAGTTAAACTAAAATTGCGGTTGGACGAATCGTAAATAGTCTGTGGAGGGTAGCGGTTACGGGGGGATCGTGGAGTAATCTGTAATACCTAGTGCCGTCCGATGAAGCAGAAAAACCTTATCGTGAGGTAAGAGGCTCACATCTATACCGTAGGTCAGTGTGAGAGCGTCAGGGATTTAATATCAGGTTAAGAAAATGTATCCGTTACATACTTAACCTTGATAATCTTCTTAAATTAACGCCCCAGATGTATTCGGAGAGGAAGCCATTTCTTCTAGTCTTTCTTGTTGATCTTGCCCAATACAAGCCTGTATTACATCATCTATCTTGCCTTCTAATATCGCTGTTAAATCAAAGTTTTTCCCTAGTCTGTGATCGGTAGCTCGATTATCTTTGTAATTATAAGTGCGAATTTTCTCAGATCTTGATCCTGTCCCTACTTGTGATCGCCGCATAGAAGTAACTTCATCTTGTTGCTCTTTAAGTTTAATTTCATAAAGTTTTGCTCGTAAAATCTGCATTGCCCGTTCACGGTTTTTGAGTTGCGATCGCTCTTCAGTACAAAAAACCCGAATACCTGTAGGTTTATGAATCAAATCCACCGCCGTTTCTACCTTGTTAACATTTTGCCCTCCAGCACCGCCAGATCGAGCTGTAGTTAACTCAATTTCTTTAGGATCAATATGCACCTCAACTTCATCAACCTCTGGCATAATCGCCACCGTAGCAGTGGAAGTGTGAACTCTACCTCCTGCTTCCGTTAAAGGTACACGTTGCACTCGATGGACTCCGGCTTCAAATTTGAGTTTACTATAAACACTCTCTCCAGTAATTTCGAGAATTGCCTCTTTAAACCCTCCCATCTCCGCAGGAGACTCACTTAAAAGTTTGACATTCCAGTTAAGAGTTTCCGCATAACGAGAGTACATTCGCACTAAATCCCCAGCCCAAATACTAGCTTCATCCCCTCCAGTACCTGCTCGTATTTCTAACATAATATTTTTGTCATCATTAGGATCACGAGGCAACAATAAAAATTTGAGTCTTCTTTCTAAATAATCAATTTGAGCATCTAATTCAGCTATTTCCATTCCAGCTAATTCCTTCATTTCAGGATCTGCGTTAGACTCTTTATAGATTTCTTTTGCACCTTTTAAATCTTCTTGGGCTTTTTGCCATTCTTGATAAGTCATAACCGTTTCCTCTAAAGAAGAACGCATTTTGGCAATTTTTTGTAACTCATTGGGATTCGTGGCAATATCTGGATCTCCTAAACGTCGAGTTAATTCCGTAAAAGTTGTTTCTACAGAAGCTAATTTTTCTAATAAATATGACTCTGCCATGATAAATTTAAAATAATAAATACGATTAACAAACTATTGAATTTAACTATAATCTTTCACTTTGATAACAATATATTTTGAGTAACTCTCAAATAAGATTTGAAAAATAAGTCTCGGATATTAGTTAAACTTCACTATTATAGCAATATTTAGCAGTTAATCGTAAACTAAAGAATATCAAAAAAAAGCTATTGTTAATTATTAATTGTTCACCGTTAATTATTCTCTATGTATAATAATTTTTTTTATCTATTAAGAGCAACTCATGATGGTAAATATTTAGCTGCAAATATTGAAGATTTAGACTTAGGTAATCAGACTTTTTTATTAGTTTTTAAAGAAGATTATGACGCTTTAGGTTATGTGAATCATCACACCCCAGAATATAGTCATAAATTTACAGTAGAATCTGTATCTTCTCCTCAACTAAAATCATTATTACCTAGATGGGGATTTTCAGGAATTGCCATAGTGGAAGATATACTTATCCCTAAAATTAAATTTTCTACGGTAGATTAATTAGTGATTAATTTAACTTAGATTTGACTAATTCTTGGATTTTTTTACCATCAGTTTTACCTTTTAATTCTTTCATGGCAACTCCCATAACTTTACCTAAATCTTTAGTTGTATTTGCACCTAATTTAGTAATAATATTAGTAATAATTTCTTCTAATTCACTATCAGAAATTTGAGCAGGAAGATAGGTTTCAATAATGTCTAATTCCGTTTTTTCTTTATCGGCTAAATCTTGTCTTCCACCTTGAATATATTGTTCAATAGAATCTCGTCTTTGCTTGGCTTGTTGCACTAAAATTTCTATTTCATCTTCTGGAGTTAAATTGTCTTTACCTTTGCCTCGTAACTCTATTTCTTTTTCTAATAAGAATTTTTTAATACTTCTTACGGTTTCTAAGCGAATTTTATCTTTAGCTTTCATCGCTAATTTTATATCTTCATTAATTTGTTCTTTTAAACTCATATTTTTATATTTTAATCTAGTTTATTAACATGGCTAATTATAACATAAAATTAAGTAAAAAAAGGTTATTACTATAAATATTTATCAAGTATTTTATATAAGTTTTTATTAAATATTTTCTTGGTTATATATTCAGTAACTCCATAAATTTTTAGAATTAAGTTATCTTTGAAAATATATTCATTGACGACTAAAATAATGGGAATAAAATTAAATTTATCACTATTACGGATAATTTTACACAACTGATTCGCTTCATTTTCATTAATTTTTTTATCTAAGATAATTAAATCTATTGATGAATTAAAAACAAAATCTAATGCTTTTATTAAAGTATCGGCAACAAGTAAATTATATTTATCTAAACTTAATAAAGTTTCTGTTTTAAAAGCCCAATTTTTATCTTTAGTTATAAAAAGAATATTAAAAATTTTTGAGGATAAATATTGATTAATAGGAGTAGAAAAAGCAGGAGTTATCACTTTAACTAATCCTTTTTCAATAGTGGGATAAATAATTTTACCAATAGTCGCTAAATTTTTATGTAAATAACGAGATAATTGTAAAAAAGTAGTTTTCCCATCTATGGCTTCCCATAAGACTTTTTCTTTATTAAGATTAAAAAGTAATTTTAATTCAAGATAATTAGTAATAAAAGGATATTCTTCTGGATATTTGATATAAGAATTTAATTCTTGCCACTGTTTATTATAATCAATTATTTTAGGTAAAAAAGAATCTAGTTTAAAACGAATAATTAAAGGTTGTAAATTAAAATTTTCTTGCCAAGTAAAATAACCTTTTGTTAAACTAATTATCTTAAATAAATTTTCTTCTATAATCAATTTCAAAATAGTTTTTTCTTGATTTATACTGATAATATTTTCTTGACTTAAAAGTAAAATTGCTTCGTATTCTGAGATACTTAAAAAGGTTGTTAATTTTTCTTTAATTATGTTGATCTCATCCTTTAAATTATAATAAATTAAATATTCTTGAAGACGTTGTAAATTAAAAGATTCTTCATCACTTATAAAAATAATATCACCACTATTAAAAAAGATAAAATACCATAATTTTGTTAAAGAAAAAATAGATTCTGTTTCAATAAAAAGGACACCAGATTTTTGTTGTTTACTGATAAAAGATAAAAGAGAATTAACATCAATTTCTTGTAAATTTCCATACATATAATATAAGACTCAGTTATAGTAACTTGAGTTTTTTATAAAATTTTGAACACATTTTCATAAGTTAAAAGATCAAGAATTAAAAAAAAATAACCTAAATATAATTAATGTAATATTTAAAGATGATCCTAAATTTAAACAGGAAAATAAAAATAAACCATCTTCAAAATATTTATTTAATAGGTTATGATTCTATTTTGTTCATAGGAATAAAATTTTCCCAAGGTAATAAAATAGGACGTTGAGTAAATAATAATTGTCCTCGATGAGTTTTCTTATCAATAGCAACTCCAATGGGAGGTTTCGCTAATTTAACATGAAAATGACAGTAAGTAGAATAAATTTCTTTGGCTGATTTTAGTATATTTGGATCTAAAAGATCTTGAACTTTTTTTGTTGTTTTAGTTTGAGTACCATTTTTAAGATTGATATTCATGTTTTTTCCTCCCCATAGATTGACAATTTACTTTTACTGACTAACTATTATATTAATCAAATATCAATTATCCTTGAAAAGAAAAATTTTAGCTTCTATGTCGAAAGAAGCCCCACACTTTGTTTTCAACAAAAAATAAATCAAACAAGTGTGGGATGAATTTCGACAGATAAATAAACGTTCTATCTTGTCACAACGGTTGAAAATTATGATAAGATAAGAACAACCG
>NZ_JBGSUU010000091.1:0-53090 GCF_041753295.1 Geminocystis sp. | reverse complement strand
TCCTAACTCCTATCTCCTAACTCCTATCTCCTAACTCCTAACTCCTAACTCCTATCTCCTAACTCCTATCTCCTAACTCCTAACTCCTAACTCCTATCTCCTAACTCCTATCTCCTAACTCCTATCTCCTAACTCCTATCTCCTAACTCCTATCTCCCAACTCCTATCTCCTAACTATAATTCAGCAGTACGACCTTTTTGAGGAAAAATCCCAGAGGGTTTTATTTGTAAAAAGGCGATAATTAGCACAAATACTAATACTTTTGCCATACTGGTAGTTGCAAAGAAATTTATGACATCCACTATGGGAGTTAAAGAATCTTGAGACATAAGCACTAATCCTAAACTACCAGAACCAATGATATAAGTTACAATACCGATGGCTAAAGCCGCAATAATTGAACCTAATAAATTACCAACTCCCCCCACAACTACCACCATAAAGGTATCAACAATATAGTTTTGCCCTGTATTTGGTCCCACTGAACCCAGTAAGCTAATAGCTACACCAGCAATACCAGCTAACCCCGAACCTAATGCAAAAGTAAGAGCGTCAACGGTAGCGGTAGGAATACCTAAACATGAACTCATGGTACGATTTTGGGTAACTGCCCTAATTTTTAATCCCCAATCTGAACCATTTAAAAACCAATATACGGCTAAAATACATAAAATGGTCAAGATAATAATAAAAACTCGTGCCATAGGAAATTGAAATGCACCTAATGGAATTCCTCCTCTTAACCACGATGGAGCGGTTACATCTACATTTCTCGCACTAAACCACGCTTTTGTTAAGGTTTCGTTTTTACTGTTGTTAATTAATATTCCTGTTAAAACAGCGATGGCACTAGCTAAGGGTAAGGAAATATAAAAAAACTTAGGGCGGATTTGTTGCCAATTTTGTTGACGGGATAAAAACCACATTCCACCGAAAAACAAAAGAGAAAATAAAAGTAAGCTAATAGTCATTGACCAACTTACGCTACGCACGAATTGACGCAGAATTAAACTTACTCCCCATGTGGCTAAAAGGGTTTCTAATGGCCTTCCATAAAGAAAACGGATTACACCCCTTTCTAAAATTATCCCAGCTATAGCAGCAACGACAAAAGCCACAGGAATAGCTACAAATATATAAATATTAAACCAAGGTTCGCCCAATGGCTTAAAAATATTCTGAACAACAAACGTGCTATAAGCTCCTAACATCATCAATTCACCATGGGCGAGATTAATAACTCCCATTAAACCGAAGACGATAGCCAATCCCAGAGCGGCAATTAATAACACTGAACCAATACTGATACCATTTAAAAAGCCTTCTATTAGAGGTAACATTTTTTCTTAAGTTATCTTTTAAAAAGATTATGACTATTAATTACCTTTACTATTAGTATCAAAATTAACATTTATCTTTGACGGTTAAACTCTCCAGTCTCTCCTATTTGGTGCTATATTTTGAAAAGTCTATTTTTATCACAAAATTTCTATGAAAATTGTTGACTCTAAAGGTCGTTTATTCGGAAAAGTAAATATTTTAGATTTAGGTGCGATCGCCGTTATTATTCTTGTCTTAATTGGTATTTTTGTTGTACCCGGTCCGAAAGGTTCTATCGCTCAAGTCGGTGCAGGTAATACTGACACCATCGAATTAAATCTATTAGTTAGAGGTTTAAGTGTTAAAGATCCTGATAGTTTATTAAAACAATTTAATCAACAAGCTAATATTAATATTATTGTCCGTAACGAACCAGCAGGTCAATTAACCGTTGAATCTGCCGAAAGATTAAAAAATTATGTCATTGTTCCTCAACCTGATGGTAGTGTAAAAGCATTATTAGATCCTCGTCCTGAAACCTTTAGTCTTGATATGATGCTATTATTGACTGGTAAAGGACAAATGACTGATGATGGTGCAATCTTAGCAAACCAAAAAATTAAAATCGGTACAGTCTTAGAGTTAGATGGTACTAATTATAATTTCAGAGGTAGCGTTATCGGTGTCAATAAAAAACAATAAACAAAAAACCACCGTGCTTTTAATTAAAAGATCTAAAATATAGTTTACTCAATAAATTTAATTATATGAATTGGCGTAATACAACAAACTGGAAAGATAAACTATTTGCCGCTCTTGTTTACCTTTTTCCCCTATATTCAGCATTACAATTCGGAGTTTTTTTATTCCGACAATTCCCTGTACTGCAATTAATTACTATTCCACTTACTCCCCTAATCATTATCAATCAAATTCCTTTTGGTGGTTTTATTCTCTTTATTGTCTTATTTTCCGCCGTTGTTAGAAACTCTAATATCAGTCATTTTATTCGCTTCAATACCATGCAATCAATACTCATGGAAATCTTATTAATTTTAGTTAGTCTAATTTTTAATATCTTTTCTGGAGTATTAGAAGGATCATTAATTATGGAAACCATTTTTAATACAATCTTTATCGGTACTCTCGTTGCTTGTCTTTATGGCATGATACAATCCGCTTCGGGAAAATATCCAGAGATTCCCCTCATATCTGAAGCAGCTTCAGGTCAAGTTCCTTGGTAATCAAAAACTAACAATTAGTAATTAATTTTATTCTATATCTGGACTGGCTTCTACTTCATTTGTTAACATTCCAATACTTTCAATCTCCACCGTCACAGTATCCCCTATTTTTAAAGGTGCAATACCTTCTGGTGTGCCTGTTAGAATTACATCTCCGGGTAATAAAGTCATAATCTGAGAGATATAGGCTACTAATTCTTCGGGAGAAAAAACCATATTAGACAGTAAACTACACTGTTTTGGAGGATACTCTTCGTTAACAATTGTTTTTAATTTTGCCTCAGAGGTTAATTCTCGCACAATCCAAGGACCTAAAGGGCAAAACGTGTCAAATCCTTTCGCTCTTGTCCATTGTCCGTCTTTTTTCTGCAAATCTCTAGCTGTTACATCATTAGCAATAGTGTAACCCCAGATTTTTCCATGAGCTTCTTCTACAGTACATTTTTTTGTGCGATCGCCAATAATTAAAGCCAATTCTCCTTCAAAATCCACGCGCTGAGATTGTTTAGGGTAAATAATTTTTTGCCCATGAGCAATAACCGCCGAAGAAGGCTTCAAAAAAATTAAAGGCTCTTTTGGAACATCTCCACCCATTTCCGCCGCATGAGCCGCATAGTTTTTCCCTACAGCTACAATTTTAGACGGGGCACAAGGTGCTAATAAATGATACTCAGACTCGTTTAAAACTTGATCAGTAATCTTTCCATTTAACCAAGGAGGTGCATCTAATATCCCTACCGTGCGATTAAGTTGCAACTTACCATAATAAATTTGTCCACTGGTAGTTTTGACCCTTACATAACGTTGTGCCATAATAATAAGTTTTATTAATTATAAATAATTTTGCAATAATTACTTTTTCTGTTATAAATATATAAGCACTATTGCCAAAAAGTATCAATCAATTTCTTTGAAGAAATACTCTCAGGCATTAAAAACCTTGCTTCTCAAACTGTGGGAAGCCATTTTAGTCCAAAAGGAGAAAAATAGAAATGTCCAATACTTATGAAATGATGTTTATTTTGCGTCCTGATTTAACCCATGACCAAGTAAATAAACAATTACACAAATATAATAATTTGCTCAAACAAAATGGAGCTGGAAAAGTCTCTATGGAAATTTGGGGTAAACGTCGTTTAGCATATCAAATCAAAAAATTTCAAGATGGTATTTATATCTTGACTTATTACACTGGAGATGGTACTCAAGTAGCTATCATTGAAAGAGATATGCGTCTGAGTGATGATGTAATTCGTTACCTCACAATGAAACTCGATAATAAATTTCAATTTGAAGAAAAAGACATTCCTGAATTACAACAATCAACTCCTGTAATCTCTCCTGTCGAATCCTCTGAGGAAGAAGTTTCTACTCCCGAAGTAGAAGAATCTATAGTAAATGAAGACTCAACTACCGAAGTTCATGAGGAAACTCAACCAGTACCTGTAGAAGTATAATATTTCTATTTAAGAAACATAAAATAATGTATTAATATATCGTTAAATTTTCTACATTATGTTATTATCTTAAGGATAAATAAATTCAATTTTTATTAAGTTAAAAATTATTATTGGTAAATATTTACCAATGTTACTCATATTTTAATTAATTAAAATAAAGAAAGAAGTAACAAAAGTAGTTGGGAACTTTACTAAAAACTTTAGTAAAAACTCAATATTGAGGCCTGTAGTTAGCCCAGTAAGATTATCCTTACAGAGCTAGAAATATTTGACTATATTTTTAGTAACTATAAAATATGGTTGATTGAGGATAAATAGCTTGATCAAAAAAGGTAAGGGATGGCGTATTGGATGGCAAGAAAAAGCAGTTACTTACAAAGGCTTAATCGGTTCTGATGATTGGGCTTTTGAATTGACTGCTATTGAAATGCAAGATTTTTGCCGTCTTCTCTTACAAATTCATCAAGCAATAATAGACATCAATGAACATCTCATGGAAGAAGAAACTATCACCTGTGAGATGGAAAGTGATTTAATGTGGCTTGGAGCGCAAGGATACCCTAATAACTATTCTCTAAGCATTATTCTTCATCATCATCGAGGATGTGAGGGTACTTGGAAAGAAAATATAACCAAAGATTTCATTCAAGCTACCCAATCTTTAATGCTTTTTTAACTTGACAATTACTTAAAATATTGCTATGATAGATGATTGTTGAATAACGGGGCGTAGCGCAGCTTGGTAGCGCACCACTTTGGGGTAGTGGGGGTCGTGGGTTCAAATCCCGCCGCTCCGATTTTTTGTTTTCGTTGTTTTGATTAAGGTTTACCCCTTTTTTCACTTTTGATAATATTGATAATGCTACTGACAACATCGGCAAAAGTATTCTTATTCTCATTTCTTCCTGTCAGTTTACTTAATGGCATTTTCTCCACCCAAATAATAGACCTCTTGCAAAATAAAAAGTAAAATCTATTTTAGGATGGAAAACGTTAATTTCTTAACTCATTACTCATTACTCATTACTCATTACTCATTACTCCACTTCTGCAAGAAGTCTAATCCATATTGCACTAACAAATCTTAAATAATTCTCATCATTCAAGATTTGTTTTAATGCCACTTCTTGAATTGTACCAGTTATGCTAATTGTCGTTCTCTCAAGGAAAATATTACTATCTTCACTAGCACGGGTTTTGATTAATGGTTTACCTTTGCCATAAGAGAGGTTAATTTGTGTACAAAGGTTTTAAACCCAAAATTTTTTGATAAAAAATAGTGATTTCGTAACAAATAGAGTCAAATGCTAGTCATGGTTCACGATACAATTTAAACGATATTTATATTTATATTCTCAAAAATGGCAGATTTAACTCCTAATTCTAGTTTTAGTTTAACAGTCCGCTTAGAATTATTAAACCGTGCAGGTACATTAGCCAAAGTTACCAAAGCCATTGCCGAAGTTGGTGGTAGTTTAGGGCAAGTTTCCCTGATTGAGCGTAATTTGAAAACCATCAAACGAGAATTGACTATTGATGCTTTCAGTACTGAACACGCAGAAAAAATTGTGGCTGCCATTAAATCTGTTGCGGAAGTTAATATTTTGAATGTAAGCGATCGCACTTTTGACATTCATAGAGGAGGAAAAATTCATATTCAAAGTCGAATCCAGATAACTTCTTCCTCTGATTTAGCTATGGCTTATACCCCCGGAGTTGGTAGAATTTGTAAAGCTATTCATGAAGATCCTGAAAATGTATATTCTTTGACAATCAAAAGTAATAGTGTTGCAATTGTTACAGATGGTAGTGCAGTATTAGGATTGGGTAATTTAGGTCCAGAAGCCGCTTTACCCGTAATGGAAGGAAAATCAATGTTATTCAAAGAATTTGGAGATATTGATGCTTTTCCCGTGTGTTTAGCTACTCAAGATGTAGAAGAAATTATTAAAACCGTTAAAAATATTGCCCCTGTTTTTGGTGGTATTAACCTCGAAGATATTGCTGCACCCCGTTGTTTTGAAATTGAAAAAAGATTACAGGAAGAATTAGACATTCCCATTTTTCATGATGATCAACATGGTACTGCTATTGTAACTATTGCTGCTTTAATTAATGCTTTGAAACTTGTCAAAAAAGAAATAGAAACTATCCGAGTTGTTATTAATGGTGCTGGTGCGGCAGGTATTGCCATCGCCCGTTTATTAAATAAAGCCAATTGTAGTTATATTACGATTTGTGACTCTAAAGGTATTATAAGTAAAGATCGAGAAAATTTAACTAACGAAAAACAATTTTTTGCAGTGGAAAAAGGCGGTTTATTGAAAGATGCTTTAATAGACGCTGATGTGTTTATCGGAGTTAGTGTTCCTAAAATTCTAACACCTGAGATGGTCAAAACTATGGCAAAAGATCCTATTATTTTTGCTATGGCTAATCCTACTCCTGAAATTCAACCTGAATTAATCCAAGACATTGCCGCCGTCATTGCCACTGGTAGAAGCGATTATCCTAATCAAATTAATAATGTTTTGGCTTTCCCCGGTTTATTTCGAGGTGCTTTAGATTGTCGTGCCACTGCTTTAACTACCGAAATGTATCTCCAAGCTGCTAAGGCGATCGCCTCTTTAGTATCTCCTAATGTATTAGATAAAGAGCATATTATTCCCTCGGTATTTGATAATCGAGTGGCAACAACAGTTTCAGCAGCGGTACAACAAGCCGCTAGGGAAGCAGGGGTTGCCAAACTTTAAATAATTCCAAATTAGATTTTTTTTGTTATTTTTACTAATTGAAAATAAAGCCAATTTTTTTTAGAAAAAGGGTTGACAATTAAGATTATTTTTTGTTATAATAGAGTTAATAAACAAAGCCACCTTTTCTTGACCCGTTGCGGTCGGGGAGGGGTCTCTTGTGTCTATTTGTAAAAAATTATTAGAAAAAAGAAAGTATAAATAAGTATTGATAAGGAAAATTGATGATCTCTTAATTGAGATCAAATATACAATTAACTTTATTTACCTAATATGAAATATTTTTTTTTGGCGGATGGATGGACTTATAATCGTATTTGGGAAAGAGGCGGAATTTGGAATGAAAATGCTTGGCGCAGAAAACCTCATATTCAATGTTTACCTTTAGGGATGATTGAAAATAATCAAGTTTTATGGTTACATGAAGTAGAAGACACCATTATCATGGTAGAGGTTATTCCCATAGATGAAAATGCCAAATTATCTTCAACGATAGGTCAAGTAATGCTAAAAAGATTAATAGACACCGAACAAGTAATTCAATCTCTTCTCAAAGCACAACAAATTTTTAAATCATAAATGTGAATTGACAATTAACAATTAAGACTGCTAATTTTATAATTCACTTAGGTTATCTTAGGTGAAAATTGATACACTTCTTCAATAACTTTTACCCAACCTTGTGCTAAAGATGCTAGGATTTGATAGCCTTTTTCTTGAGTAGCGACGGTGGCATCACCCATAACGCCAGTTTCACTAACTTCTCTGGTTAACCATGCAAAGGGTAAATTTCCTTCCATAGATAATAAATTAGAGGATAAATTTCGAGGATATTCTTTGACGGCTAAATCCATTTTTACCTGATGAGGTAATAAAGCTAACATCAAACTGGTTTCCGCATCTCCTGCATGGATTCCTAATTCTTTTTCTTCTGGGGTTAACAATTCATTGGTAATATTAGGTACTTTCCAAGTAAAAAGAGGAAAAATAGAGAAATCTGGAAATTTTTGGTGTAAATCACGGGCAACAATCTCCATTATCTGTGGTTGTCCTCCATGAGAGTTCATTAGTATTAGTTTACGAAAACCAGCTTGATAAATACTGATGGCGGTTTCTTCAATTAAAGAGTATAGTGTATGAGCAGATAAACTAATTGTACCAGCAAAACCATCATGCTCATTAGATTTACCATAATAAAGAGTGGGTAAGCTATAGGCTGGAATTGTAGGATTTAATAAACTTAAAGCCTTGCCTAATACACCCTGACTGATAGCGGCATCCACAATTAAAGGTAAATGATAACCATGTTGTTCAATAGCACCAATGGGTTGGATAATAACAGTATTTTCTTTTTCTGTCATCATTTCAATGTCTTGCCATGTTAAATAAGCAAAAAATCTTTCGGGGGGAATAAAACCATGAATCATAATTAATTAATTTATTACAAAAATTTTTATTTCAAGATAAAATGAGAATCTAAGAAATAGGATAAGACTTTTTAATTTATATATCCTAAAATTATCGTCTGTTTTGCTGTAAATAGGGGCATAGTAAATAGTGGCATTATCACATCAACTCATGGGGGATGGTAGTCAACTACAAAAACAAACAAGTAAGGTAGCTCAAGATGTATTAAGAATGGGTGCATTAGTAGAGGATTCCTTTCGTTATAGTCATCAAGCATTATTTGAAGGGGAATTGGAAGCAGTGGAAATTATTACCATTCAAGATAAAGAAATTGATAGATATTACCGAGAAATTGAACTACACTGTGCCAGTATTTTAACATTACAATCTCCTGTAGCTCAAGATTTAAGAATATTAAGTGCTTTTATGCAATTGGTGCGAGATTTAGAAAGAATAGGAGATTATGCCGAGGATTTGGGTAAAATTGCTCTTAAACTAACTATTTATCCTCGTCATCCTTGTATGCCAGAGTTAGCAGTTATGTCAAAACAAGCACAAATGATGTTAGCAAAAACCATGGTAGCTTTAAGTGAGTTAGATAGTGAAGCAGGGCAAAAAATCCAACTCTTAGATGATACGGTTGATTATGCTTATGAACGTCTTTATAATACTTTAGCTTATCAAACGGATATAAAAGGGGTAGTTGAGCCTATAGTATTACTAACTCTTGCAATTCGTCATTTAGAAAGAATGGCTGATCATGCTACTAACATAGCCCAAAGAGTTTCTTATATTGTAACAGGGCATCGTAATTAATCAGAAAAAGGAGTAAGGAGTAATGAGTAATGAGTAATTCTTCAAAGATAGGAGATAGGAGATAGGAGTAATATTGAATTATCTATAAACGGATGATTTAAAATCCGAAGCCTAATACCTTATATAAAGATAACTTATCAGCATCAGAAGTAGAAGAGCCAGTATTTATAATTAAAATTTTGGGATAATATTCGATATACACATAAAATTTATTCGATTATTGTGATTAAGAATACTAAGAAAGTTGTTAAAACGTAAAGATTTGTGATACTATCTTGAAAATATAAAAGGTGTGAGAAATTTTTTAAAAATATGTTAAAATCAGTCAAAAGCTACAGTATCGCTACTCCTGCTATTATCGCCTTAGCAATGGTAGCTAACGGTGTAAGTACTAATTCCGCTAATGCTAACGAAATCGCTAATACTAATTCTAGTTTAGAGCAGATTTCTGAGTATAACCAAACTCAACCCATGGGTCAAGTTACATCAGTTTCTCAATTAAGAGACGTTTCCCCTACAGATTGGGCTTTTGAAGCTCTCCGTAGTTTAGTTGAGCGTTACGGTTGTATAGTGGGTTATCCTGATCGTACATTTAGAGGAAATCGTGCTTTAAGTCGTTATGAATTTGCAGCAGGTTTAAACGCTTGTATGCAACAAATGGAACGCTTAATTGCGGCTAGTGAAGCTGTCACCAGAGAAGACATCGAAAAATTAAAACGTTTGATGGCAGAATTTGAAACAGAATTAGCGGCTTTAGGTGCAAGAGTTGATAACTTAGAAGGTAGAGTTGCTTTCTTAGAAGATCATCAGTTCTCTACAACTACCAAGTTGAAAGGGGAAGTTATTATGGCATTTACTGGTTTTGGTTCTAATAGTCAAGGAAATGATCAATTCACTTTAAGTGATCGTGTTCGTTTAACTTTAGATACTTCTTTCACTGGAAAAGATAGATTAAGAACTCGTTTAGCCGCAGGAAATGTACCTCGTATTAGAACTCAAACTGGTAATCAGACAGCTAGTACTCAAGCAAGACTTAACTTTGAACAGTTTACTGGGGACGCTGGGAATGACGTAGTTCTTGATCGTGTTTACTACACTACTCCTATTGGTGATAAATTCAAGTTTTGGGTTGGTACTGCTATGCTTTCTGAGGACATTTATGAAACCTTCTCACCTTATACCGAAAGTAGTGGTACAGGTTCTTTATCTCGTGCTTTACGTTTTAACCCTGTTCTTTATCGTAACTCAGGGGAAGCGGGTATCGGTGTTAAATATAAATTTAACAAAACCTTTGATGTTACCGCATCTTATTTAGCAGGTAATAATAATAGTGCAGCTAATCCTAACCAAGGAAATGGTTTATTTAACGGTGTTTACAGTGCTGGGGTTCAATTTGGCATTCATCCTAGTAAAAACCTTGACTTTGGTATTGGTTATATGTTTGCTTATGATAATGCCAATAACGTTGGTGGTGGCTTAACTCCTGTTGGTGCTTTAAACAATGAACTTCGTGGGGTATTTGTAGAAAGTCATAATGTGGGTCTTCAAGGTAACTGGCGTATTTCTCCGAAGTTTAATGTATCTGGTTGGGGTGGTTACAGTGACTTAAATGATCCTAGTAATGGTGGTGCTAATGCCGACTTATGGACATTTGCTTTAAATTTATCTATGCTTGATTTATTGAAAGAAGGTGCTGTCTTAACTGTAGGTGGTGGAATGTTACCTTATATTAATGATGTAGGTAATGCCACATTAGGTGGTACAACATCTTGGATTGTGGAAGGTAATTATAACTATCCTGTCACTGATAATATTTCTATCACTCCGGGTGTTTATGCTGTATTTAATCCTAACCAAAATAGTAGTAATGATACTGCAGTGGTTGGTGTAATACGCAGTGTATTCAAATTCTAATTTGATTGGTTAAGGGATAAAAATTATTCTTTAAATCAAAGTTAAATAGTGGATCAACTTTTCGGAGTTTGATTCACTTTTTTTTATTCTATCCTAAGAGGATCAACGTCAATAATTAAAGAGACAGTGCCATGACAATATTGTTTTAGAGTGAGTAATTTTTCTTTGATTTCTTCAGTAACAATATTTGAGGATTTAAGTAATATTTGCCAACGATAACGCCTTGCTACTCTCATAACGTTAGCTGGGGCTGCCCCTAATATTTCGATATAATCTGGTAATAAATTAGCGCAAATATCAGCGATAGTATCAGCACAGTCTCGAACTTTATCGCCGTCAATACCACTAAACCGCAGTAAAATTAAATTGCCATAGGGAGGATAATTTAAACTCTGTCTTTCTGGTAATTCTCGTTGACAAAAACTCAAATAATCGTGATTTTTAACCGCTTGAATTACAGGATGTTCGGGGGAATAGGTTTGAATAATAACTTTTCCTGCATCATCCCCTCTACCTGCACGCCCTGCTACTTGGGTTAAAGTTTGAAAAGCTCGTTCACTAGCTCTATAATCAGAATGAAATAGTAAACCGTCAGCAGAAACGACTCCTACCAGAGTTACTTGGGCTAAATCGATGCCTTTAGTTAACATTTGAGTACCTATTAATACATCTGCTTTACCTGCTCCAAACTCTTCTAAAATACGTCTATGGGCATTTTTAGTACTGGTGGTGTCACTATCGAAACGCAAGATTTTTAAATCAGGAAATTCTTTTTCTAATTCTAATAGTACTTTTTGAGTACCTGTGCCGAAAAATTTTAAGTAAGGGGAAAAACACTGAGGACATTTTTTTGGATGCAATTCTGTATGGTTACAGTAATGACATCGTAATAATTCTGTTGCTCCTTCGTGGGTGTAATGATAAGATAAGGAGACATCACAATGGGGACATTCCATAACATAACCACAACTACGACAAGACACAAATGTACTGTGCCCTCGACGAGATATAAATAAAATCGCTTGTTTTCCTTGAGGTTTAAGGTTATTAAGGGCATCTCGAAGGCTATGACTAAAAATACTGCGATTGCCTTTTCGTAATTCTTGTCGCATATCCACGATTTCTACGGGGGGTAATGGGCGATTTTGGATGCGATTAGGTAAGGATAAGTAATAATTTTGCCCTTTTATTTGCAATTCTGGGGGAGAAGAAAGTCCCCAATTTTGGGGATTTAGGGGCGAATTTTGTTTTAAGTCTGAGAGATTTCGCCCCCCTTCCCCCAATTCTGGGGGAGAAGAAAGTTTCCAATTTTGGGAATTTAGAGAGTTATTTTCCGTAGCTAAACGCCAAGATTCGAGGGATGGGGTGGCAGAGCCTAAAATAAGAGGACAATTGACTAATTCTGCTCGATATTGGGCTATTTTGACGGCGTGATAGGTGGGTATGGGTTGATGTTGTTTGAAACTTGTATCATGTTCTTCGTCTAAGATTATCATGGCAATATTTGGTAAGGGTGCAAAAACTGCACTTCTTGTGCCGATAATAACTTGAGATTCTCCTGTTAACATTTGTCGCCAAGTATCATATCTTTCTCCGTCGCTTAAGGCACTGTGATATACACATACTTTATCCCCGAATCTTGCCCTAAATCTGTCGGTTAGTTGCGGTGTTAAGCCGATTTCTGGTACTAATACTAAGGCTGATTTTCCTATTTTTAGAAGTGGTGCGATGGCCTGTAAATATACTTCGGTTTTTCCTGAGCCTGTCACTCCGTGTAATAATACTGTAGAATAACAATCTAAACTATTAATAATTTCTAATGCACGAGCTTGATCTTTTGTCAAGGTTTTAGGTAGATCTTTTTGAGGAGAAGAATCCTGTAATAAACGCAAAGTCTCTCTTTCTTGAATCACTACACAACCTTTTTTAGCAAGGGTATTAACCACCGAGTTACTATTTAATTCACAAATTTTGAGTAATTGTGGTAAAGGTAATTCACCGTCATGATTTTTGACAATAGTTAAGACATCTCGTTGTTTTTGGGTAAGTTGACTATCTTCATTTTCCCCAAGAAAGGTGACAATTTTAGTTAATTTGGGAGTTGCTTTTGAAGGAGATTGCAAAAAAATTTCTAGCCATTGTTTTTTGACTAATCCCTTAATGGCATTTCTAGCGTTTTTGATTTTTTGATTGATGAAGCTATAGGTATAATCTCCTGTTTTGCTTTGTTTTAGTAGTTTAATTACTTCTATCTGACTAATAGTACAATCATTATCAATATCATCAGGAATATTTTGGGTTAATAATCTTACTCGTCGTTGAGATTTGCCTAATAATTTCGGCGGTAAAGCAACCCTAACGACATTAATTAAATCTGTTAAATAATATTGTGCAGTGAGTTCGAGTAATTGCCAATAAGATTCAGGAAAAAAGCCTGTAGTGATAACTTCCTCTATTTCTTTAATTTTCTCGATTTCTAAATTTTCGGGAGGTTGAAATAATAATTTAATGACAATACCGCCAACGATGGCATTTCCGAAAGGAATACTAACAATATCTCCTGCTTTGATAATTGTATCTGGTTTAATTTTATAAGTATATAATCCTTCTGCATAAATGCAATCTACTAAAATTTCTACCCATTGAGGAGATGGTATTTTTTCCACTTGATAAGTATATATTGGTTCAGCTACTTTCATACTTGTTAGATTTTTTTGGAGAAATGGAGAGTATTTATCAATTACTCAAATATTTATTAAGAATATTAGTTACATCTTCAGGTTTAATCGGTTTGGCGATAAAATCTGACGCACCTACCATTTTTGTACGCATTCTTTCAATCATACCGTCATTAGAAGTTACAATAATAATTGGTGTTTGGCGAAACATAGATAATTTTCTTAAACTGCCACAAATTTCATAACCATTGGTATTAGGCATAATCAAATCTAAAAAGATTAAATCGGGTTTAACTGCTAAAATTTTAGCAATGGCTTTGAGTGGTTCAGTAATACCAACAAATTGAAATCCTGCTTTTTTAACAATGGTTGCCATAGTTTCGCATATCATGGGGCTATCATCAATACAAGCAATTAAGGGACTTTTTTCATCGGGTTGAATTACTGTGGGGGGAGAAATAGGTGCGGGTAAATCCGCAACGGAAACTAAATCAATATAACCTTGTTGAATATAGGGTAATAATGAACTACTAAACTGACTTAAATCTCTTTTTAGTTGTATCGATAAATCTCGCAGGGTGTTTCTACCGTTAAATAATTTACTAAAAGCTGCATAGGTTTTCGGTGAAATACTTTCTTGTAACTTTTCTCCAGAGCGGATTACAGGGGCTTTATTAGGGGAGCGATCGCCAAGTCTAATACCAATCCAGCCTTGCCATTGTTGCCATGCAGGTACAATAACTTGATTAGCATCGAGAAGAAACATTTGTTCAGAGATAGGCACATTTACGGCATTATCAAGATGAAAAGTAATTTCCACAGTTTGATTAAGATCGAAGAAAATTTCACCAAGAATATTATTAACCATTTTAATAACGGATTCTCGATCAGCTTTACCATTTAAAAGCCAATTGCGTAATAACTCATATTCCCAACAAAACTTGATATTATCATGGGAAATAGATTGAATTTGTTGCTCTAAATACAAAGAATCTGTAGCGATGCTAGGAAGATAAGCAACTAAATTACGGCGCCATCGTCTAACGGAATGTTCTCCTCCTGTACCATAGATCAAACGTCCCATATAAAGATAAAAACGCCATTCTGTCCTACCCGGATAAACCAATTTGACTTCACCCGTAAATTGATGTTTTTTGAGGGTATTAAAAAGATAAGTTTGTTTTGATGCCACAAACCCCTTGATTGGCACACTATAGTTTTCTTTATTAGGCGTATCCATCAATGATAAATTAGAAGTAAGGTGGTAATCTTTGTTTAGATCATAATATAAAATTTACTAATTTTATGATTTATGCTTCGTTACTGTCATAGCAGTGATTTTATTTTAACTATTTTTGCTATATATTAAAGGTATATTTAAACATCTTAGTTTTATCGTTCATGAGTATTAATTTTCAAACTATTGTTGCCACTTTAAATAATTTTTGGAGTGAGAGAAACTGTCTAATAACTCAACCTTACGACACAGAAAAGGGTGCTGGTACAATGAATCATAATACCTTTTTACGAGCTATTGGACCTGAACCTTGGTCTGTAGCATATATAGAGCCTTGTAGAAGACCAACTGACGGGCGTTACGGAGAGAATCCGAATCGAGTACAACATTATTATCAATATCAAGTATTAATCAAACCTTCTCCTGAGAATATTCAAGAGATATATTTAGATTCATTAAAAGCGTTAGGAATCCGTCCTGAAGATCATGATATAAGATTTGTAGAAGATAACTGGGAATCTCCCACTCTTGGCGCTTGGGGTGTAGGTTGGGAAGTATGGTTAGATGGTATGGAAATTACTCAATTTACTTATTTTCAACAGTGTGGCGGTATTGACTGTCATCCAGTTTCCATTGAAATTACCTACGGTTTAGAAAGATTAGCTATGTATCTTCAAGATGTCGATAGTATTTATGAAATTCGGTGGAATAATCACATAAAATACGGCGATATTTTTCTTCAAGCAGAAATTGAGCAATGTACTTATAATTTTGAGGCTTCAAATCCTGATTTATTGTTTAAATTATTTAGTTTATATGAAGAAGAAGCTAAACAATTAATTGAAAAAAATCTGGTTTTACCTAGTTTAGATTATGTTTTAAAATGTTCTCATTGTTTTAATTTACTCGATGCTAGAGGAGTTATTGCGGTAACAGAAAGAACAAGATATATTGGTAGAATTCGTAATTTAGCTCGTCAAGTTGCCCACCAATATCTAACTCAAAGAGAATCTTTAAACTTTCCTTTAATCAAAGATAATTCAGCCAAAATTTTAGTTAATAATTAAGCAGTTTTATAACCATCATTCACCTTACCTTATAGATAAATCATACATTATTATTTGATTAGTAATAAAAATGACCAAATTAAAGTTACCTTTTATAAGAGAAGATTTATTAAATTTATCAGCTTATATTCCTACTCCTATCAGTGAAAATTATCAACAATTAACTCGTTTAGATGCTAACGAAAGTCCTTATAATTTACCATTAGAATTAAAAATAAAATTAGCTTCTTTTTATGAAGAAAAAATAGAAACGAATCGTTATCCTGATGGTAGTCATCTTAAGTTAAAAAATCTCATTGCTAATTATGTTAATGAAACGGTAAATTTACCCCAACTTATTGATAATCATAACATTTCCATTGGCAATGGTTCAGATGAGTTAATTCGCTCAATTTTAATTGCTACTTGTCTTAACAATAAAGGCAGTGTTTTAGTCGCTAATCCCACTTTTTCTATGTATGGAATTTTAGCTCAAAGTTTAGGAATTATTACCCATACTATTGCAAGAAATGACATTGATTTTTCTTGGAATTTAGACTTAGCTAATGAAGTAATTAATAACCAGAATAATCCTCCCGTAAAAGTTATTTTTATGGTGCATCCAAATTCCCCAACGGCTAACGTTTTAAATGCTGATGAAATTAAGTGGTTAAAAAATTTACCTTCAGATATTTTAGTAGTTATTGATGAGGCTTATTATGAGTTTAGTCAACAAACTTTAGTGTCAGAATTACCTAATCATTTTAATTGGTTAATTTTACGCACTTTTTCTAAGGCTTTTCGTTTAGCCGCTCATCGTGTTGGTTACGCTATAGCCTCTAGTGATATAATTAAGGTATTAGAAAAAATCCGTTTACCTTATAATTTACCGACATTTTCTCAACTTGCTACGGAATTAGTCTTAGAAAATCGAGACATAATTTTACCTTCTGTTAAAGAGGTAATGAAAGAAAAAGAAAGGGTTTATCAAGCATTAATTAAAAATCCTCTTTTTAAAGTATGGAAAAGCGATGCTAATTTTATTTATTTGCGATTAACTAATAATCCTACTTCTGAAAATCATAATTATTTTATGGAGCAATTAAAAGATAATAATATTATTATTAGACATACAGGCAATGGTTTAAGAATATCTATTGGCACTGTGGCAGAAAATGATTATTTATTAAGTAAAATAACAAAAATTACCGATAAAATCTAAAATAAATAAAGTAGGTAAATAATGTTGTTTAAATTTAGACAAAGTAAAATTAATGATAGCAAATAGAGGAAGAACTTTTTTAGCTGATTTTCGAGATTTTATCCTGCGCGGTAACGTCATTGATTTAGCCATTGCGGTGGTGATTGGCGGTGCATTTAATGGTATTGTTAATTCTTTAGTAGGAGATATTATTACCCCAGCTATTTTATCCCCAGCCATTAAAGCCGCAGGAGTAGATAAATTAGCAGATTTAAGTATTTCTGGTATTAAATATGGTTTGTTTTTGTCATCGGTTATCAATTTTCTAGTAATTGCTTTTTGTTTATTCTTAATCATTCGTAGTTTTGAAGCCATTAAACAAAAGTTAATTCGTCAACAGGAATTGCAAGATGCTGAAAATGCTGCTAGTCAAGCAGAAAAAGTTGACAAAGCAATCATTGCCCAAGAAAATTTAACTAAAGCTATAGAAACTTTAACGGAAGTTATCAATCAAAAGTCTTAATTGTCAGAATTAAACTCCATTTTCTCCCCATTTTTGAGACAATAAAAACTTTGCTCATTATTGGGGGATTCAAGGTTATATTTGACTTAGGGTTTGGGTAAAGGAATTAGAAGAAGATTAAAATAAATGGTTTTTACATAATACCTGATTAGCTTTATGATTGATCTTTGATGGATTTTTGTGCTTGAATTACTTGTAAACTACCACCACCATAGAGTTGAGTATCAAGAATACTAAAACCAGCGTTTGTGAGTTTATTGGCTAAATCCGTTTTTAATAACTGCCATGCGGTTTCCGTTTCAAATAACCACATAAAAACTGCTAGAGGTGGAATGAATAACAAATTTTGTGGTTGATGTAAATCGATAAAAGTAAAAATTCCCTTCGGTTTTAAGACTCTATATACTTCTTGGAAAATTTCTTCTAATTCTGTTGTCGTCATTTCATGTAAAGCGACGCTAGTGTGAATAAAGTCAAAGGAGTTATCGCTAAATGGCATTTTTTGAGCAAATCCTTCGATAAATTTCCCTTGGGGTACATTTTTTTTCGCTTTTTCTAAAGAAACTGTCGATATATCTAAACCCGTGACTTGTTGAGAATAGTTGATTAAAAATTTCGTAGTTTGCCCAGCACCACAACATAAATCTAGTATTTTACTATCAGGGAGAATGTCAAGATTTTTTAACGCCAATTGTCGAAACCTTTTTTCACCCCCAACGGGTATCGCCGCCAATGTTGCAATGGTATCATATAGCCATTGATATTTATAACTTAAAGGACGCAAAAATGTTGCCATTGTACAAAATATCTATAATTTAGTAGAAATTGATCGCAAAACATCAGGAATTAAAGTATCATCACTAAATTCTAACATAGTTTCTCGATAACCTAAATAGCCAGAGTTGGTAAAAAATAACAACATTCGACTCAATGCCACCCAAACTTCGGAAGCAAATTCCCAATTTCCATTCATCGGCGTATAATCACTGATAGATTTTAATGCCCAAAAATAATTATTCCGCACGATAGATTTTCCTTTTTGATATTGGGGTAAATCTTCTTTATCAATGTAAAGAATGTCATTTTCTATAAATGCTTTCATGTTTTTTCTGATGTTTAAAAATATTTTCTTAATTTTTATTCTTCTCTCTTAAAAATGCAAAGCCATAGAAAAGAGAAGAAGATTTGTTTATTTTTTTATCCATTACTTTAACCTTAAAATGATCATCGCAATAATGATAATAAATAGTAAACTTGAGTAAAAACCAAGAATAAGTTATGATGTTTCCTGTTTTTATAATTTTACTTATTAATTATTCTATAATACTATTTTTATATAACAAATGTAATTTAATTTATAAATTATTCAACATTTTCTTAATTTTTAAATTTTACTATAGCTAAAAGCTAATAACTAATACCTCTAAAAATATAACGTAAAAAAATTACTATATTAACTTAATTTAATTTTAAAAATGACCTTAGATTTTCGTAATATTAACACTCTTTGGAGTTCCATAATTGTTGAAACTTTAGCTAAATTAGGGTTAAAAAATGCTATAATAAGCCCGGGTTCAAGATCAACTCCTTTAACCCTTGCTTTTGCTCAAAATAATTTCATTAATTCTATACCTATTTTAGACGAAAGATCTGCTTCTTTTTTTGCTTTAGGATTAGCTAAAAAAAATAAAATTCCTACCGTTTTAATTTGTACTTCTGGCACAGCAGGAGCTAATTTTTATCCTGCTATTATTGAAGCTAAATATAGTAATATTCCTTTAATTATTTTAACAGCAGATCGTCCTCCTGAGCTAAGAAATTCCCATAGTGGGCAAACTATTAATCAAGTTAATTTATATGGTAATTATCCTAATTGGCACACAGAATTATCATTACCATCTAATGATTTAGAAAGATTATTTTATCTACGTCAAAATATTATTTATAGTTGGGAAAAATCTTGTTTTCCTTCTAGGGGAATTGTTCATATTAATATACCATTTAGAGAACCTCTTGCTCCTGTTTCTGAGTTAGAAATTAGTGAAGAAAAAAAAACTTTTATCTATCAACAATTATTTACTAATTTTACTCCTGTTAATCATAGTTTAAAAAAAAATCATCTGGATTTAAAGAAATATTTAAAATTATGGCAAAGTCACTCTAAAGGTATTATTATCGCTGGGATAGATTCTCCCGATAATCCTCAATTATACTCAGAAGCGATCGCCTTTTTATCTCAATCATTAAATTTTCCTGTGTTGGGAGAGGCTTTATCTCCCGTGAGAAATTTTAGTATTATAAATGAGCATTTAATTATTAACTATGATGTAATTTTAAGAAATCTTGAAAATGCAAATAATTTAATACCAGAAATAGTTATTTTATTTGGCGAATATCCCACCAGTAAACAATTAAGAAATTGGTTAAATGATCATAAAATTCCAACATATATTATTACCACCTCTGAGGATAATTTAGATGCTTTACATACTAACTCAATTCACCTGAGAATTAATCCAGAAAATTTTAGTAAATATTTGACAAATTTTGATAAAAAAGCTACTTCAAATTATCTTTATCAATGGTTAAAAATTGACGAAAAAATAACCATCAATCTCAATGAAATGATGAATGAAAAAGAAGAAATATTTGAAGCAAAAGTTGCTTGGATGTTATCTCAATATCTTCCTGAAAAAACCCCTATTTTTATCGCTAATAGTATGTCAGTGAGATATGCCGAATTTTTCTGGCAAAAAAATAATCGTCAAATACAAACTTATTTTAGTAGAGGTACAAATGGAATTGAAGGCACTTTATCGACAGCTTTAGGTATCGCTTACCAAAATAAACCCACTGTTTTATTAACAGGAGATTTAGCCCTTTTACATGATACCAATGGTTTTTTAATTAATCAATATTTAGAAGGAAGTTTAACGATTATTTTAATTAATAATAACGGCGGTGGAATTTTTGAAATGTTACCTATTGCTGATTGTCAACCTTTATTTGAAAAATATTTTGCAACTCCTCAATTAATAGATTTTACTAACTTAACCAAAACTTATAATGTTGATTATAAACTGATAAATAATTGGCAACAATTACAAAATTTATTAACTAATTTACCAGAAAAAGGTATAAATCTATGGGAAATAAAAACTAATCGAAAAAATGATACTATTTGGCTAAAAGATTATCTTTCATTCTTTATTGATAGTTAATTAAACAGTTTAATTTCTATAACTTTGATTTTAATAATTTTTCTCTTTTAGTAATTAATAAAAACTGAAATTTATACTGCTTGATTGATGCAGTTTTTGCTATTACCTAAAGGTAAAAATATGGTTAAAATTTCTCCTTTATCTTGTGTTTGTTTCATCGTTAATTTACCTCCTAAAGCATGAAAAATATTTTTAGTTACGTCATAACTTAAAGATAAACTACCTGTTTCTGGTTGAAATAATAATAGTTTACCTAAACATTTAACATGATCATTATTAAAATTAGATTCAGATAAAAACTGTAATTTTAATTGATTTCCAGCAGGTAAAATTAATACTTGAAAATTGCCTCCACTGGGTAAATTTCGGATAAATTTTTCCATCAACCCACCTAAAATTTGAGTTAAGATTGCAGGATCACTAACAATTTGTGGTAACTTGTGAGGTATAATAATATCGAGAATAATATTACGTCTTTGAGCTTGTTTTTTCCAAGTAGGAATTGTTTGATTTAAAATTTCTTCTAAGGAAGTAGAAATTAACTTTACTTGTTCTTGTTTTATCGGTTTTGACTCTAATTCTGCTGCCCTAAAAATCAACTCCATACGGTTAATTTGTTCGATACATTCTTGTTCAATTAATTCTAAATACTTAACTATATCTGGGGTTAATTTAGCTCTTTTTAATAATAATTTTGTAGTAGTTTTAATAGTAGTTAAAGGAGTTCTAATTTCGTGAGTTAATGCTTGTAATAATTCAAACTCTGGATAAGGTGGTAAAGGAGTTTTTTTGAGAGAAATACTTTGACTTTGACGAGGAATTTGATTAATTTCAACTAATTTTATTTTTTCTAATTCTTTCAATAAATAACGAGTAAATTGAGTAATTATTTTATAATTAGGATTAATAGAAATAAATTTATTAACTAATTTATCTAAATATTCCGTATGATAATTTTGACTGATAATCATTCTTTCTTTTAATAATAACCATACTTTTTTGATAATTTCTGGAGTAAAAGAAAATTGAAATTTTGAGTTATGATTTTTATCAATACTTTTGAGGATTAAACAAGTAAATTTACTTGTCAAAACTAAACAAAATTGCTCTTTATTTAAAATATCATTAATATCTAAAGATACATCGATAAAAGATAGTCGAGAAATAGGCTGAATTTTATTTTTAAAATCACAAGGCATTAATGCCATTTTTTCCCCATGAAAAGAAGAAAAAACCACTGTTTCTAACTGAGAAACTAATTTTACATCCTTCATCATGGGAGTCGGTGAAGAAATAACGATGCCTTGTATTAATTTATTTTCGTTTTTCTCAATCATGAGACTCAACAATTTTTCTAAAGAAGCTACTCCAGCATTCCATTCATGTTGCGATCTAATAATTGTATTGTGGTTGTCATCGGCGAAATTATCTAACTCATCATCCCAATTATCTTCTGCTAAAATATCACTTAATTTAATTTTTAAAACCTCAGATAAAATCATAATTTAATCATTAAAAATATTCCCCTCATGAAGAATTATCATAACCTGTTTATTAATCTTATAAAAGCGTTATAACCGAACAATAAAGATGTTGATTTCCTTTAAAATAGTAAAAAATCTTTAAATTTTCCATATCACAACATTTTTATCTTCTTTGATACTAATAAAACAACTTCCATCTAAACTAATCACGGTTAAACCAAAAAATTGAGAAGGAATATGAAAACTAAATAATTCTACTTCCGTATCCAAATTTATCAAACTAATTTTCTGATCTAGTTGACTAATACACAAAATTGATTCATTATTAGGATGGAACAGTAAACCTGTAATAGCTGATTTAAAATCTGTTTTAATACTTTTTTCTTCAATCTCTTTTTCTATACTCCATAACTTAATTAATTTATCACCACCACCACTAGCTATTAAGGCGTTATCATTACTTAAAGTAACAGCATTTATGCCCATTTTATGCCCAGCAAAAGACGCTATTTCTTTCTCTTCTTTTACACTCCATAACTTAACTAATTTATCACTTCCACCACTAGCTATTAAGGTGTTATCATTACTTAAAGTAACAGCATTTATGCCCATTTTATGCCCAGCAAAAGATGCTATTTCTTTCTCTTCTTTTACACTCCATAACTTAACTAATTTATCACTTCCACCACTAGCTATTAAGGCGTTATCATTACTTAAAGTGACAGCATTTATACCCATTTTATGCCCAGCAAAAGACGCTATTTCTTTCTCTTCTTTTACACTCCATAACTTAACTAATTTATCACTTCCACCACTAACTATTAAGGCGTTGTCATTACCACTACTAAAACTCAAACTTTGAATAGTATCAATTTTCGTATTGATATAGTTTATTTCTTGATAATTAATTAAATTCCAAATATTTTTCTCTAATAACGCTACACTATTAATAGTTTTTTTACTCTCAAAAATAGTATTTTTATCAACGTCTAAAGGTTTATTAATAACATCATTATTATTATCAATAATTTCTGTGGGTAAAATTTCTTTTTTAACTTCTTTCTCGACAATATCAACTTCACTTTTTTCATTAGAAATAATTTCAGTTTTGCTTATTTCTTGAGTTTGTTCTGATAAAATTTCAGTATTATTATCTTCGGTATTTATCTCTAAAATTTCTTCGTGAATTGTTACTTTTTTTTCTGCTATATCATCAGATTTAGTCGTGGAATTTATCTCAACATTAGACTCTAAAATATAAACACTATTCTCTATTACTTTTTCTTCTATGATTTCCTCTATAATCTCGTCATTATCTTTGACATCATTGTCTTTCTCACTAGGTATTTCTAAAATAGTAGTTTCATTTTCGGAAATTTCTACTAACACCGTGGGATTCAAAATTTCTGTTTCAAATATAAATTGAGGGCCTTTTAACCCTAACATAATAACATCGCCAGAATGTAAAATATAAGAATTTTTAATCTTTTCTCCATTAACTAATGTACCATTAGTATTACTAACATCCGTCACTTGCCAATAAATCTTATCCCCTTCAGAAACTAACTCAATTTGAGCATGAAAACGAGAAACCGTTACAAATTCTTGTGGATTTAAAACTACTTGACATTCGGGAGAACGACCTAGTAAATTAATCTCCTTAGTAGAAAGAATATAATCCCTATCTAATCCAGATTTTGAAGATATTAAACGTAAACTACCAGAAGAATAATTACTCATTATTTGATTATCAATATTTATTACTCAGGATGCAATTCTTTTAGTATAGTAAAAGAAACATGATTAATGGCTAATTGACCAATAGAAGTTTTTTCTTTACTTATAGGTACACCTTCACTCATTAAAGTCTCAAAAGGTACATCTTTTGCCATTTCAACATGATACCATGATAATCCCATAAAAAATCTAGTGGGATAAGGGCCGCCATCATCTAAATCATCAGGATTAGACTCCATAGGCAACCAGCCAATACTAGGTAAATAAAACTCCATCCAAACATGATTAAAATCTGGGGTTAAAGGCAATCCAAAATTTAATACTTTTAAAGGACATTTATATCTTCCGACTGTGCGACAAGCAATTCCATTTAACCGTGATAAAGCTAATAATAACCCTAAATATTCACCACAAGAACCAACACCACGTTTTAAAACAATATCAGGGGTATCAATATGAGGTTTAATGCCATAACTGAGATGATCATAAACATAATTACGAATGTTATACATTTTTCTTAAAATGTTCGTTTCTGTACCTCTAGCTTCTTCCGCACCCTTTAAAATAATATCTGTATTCATAGATAAATTATCATCATCTAACAAATACTTAGTTTCTTCCTCCGCCGATAAAGGAGGTAAACTCTCACAATCACGAGGCTTAAGTTGATATTTTATACTCCATACTTCTAAAATTACTCGCCATCCAAAAACAAAACGCTTGGAGGAGGTAAACTCAGGAAACTTAAATAAAGCTACCTTATGCCCATTATAATCTTCTTCCACATAAGGCAACCCCACTGCTTCAATACTTTTGATTTTTTGTCTATCACTTTCTGTGGGTAAGGCAATTCGCCATTCTAAATCCTTCAATTTAATCGAATTTAAAGGAGAAATTTCCTCCAGATAACTCATCTCTAACAGAAATCCATTAGACAAAGTATATTTATTCTCCTCATCATATTTAAAATATAAAGGATGAATAAAAGTACGATCACGATATAATAATTCATGATTAGGTTCAGCATTGGGATTATCTCGAATATAAGGCTCTTGATCACTATAAGCTATATATAAAATATCTTGATTTGTTTCTTGATCATGATAAAAACTTAAAGCACTAGGATATTCAAAAGGAGTTAACATATGATATTTAACTTTTCCTGTTACCTTATCCAAACAATAAACTGTTTGCTCTAAATTATCACATAACCAAATTTCTTCACCTTTTACCGTAATATTTTCATTGCCGATACCAGGGGCATAAAACTTTGTAATAACTTCTCCAGTTTTAGAATAAACTAAGATATGACCCATTTTTTCACAAGTAATATAAATAGTATTTTCCCAAATAGCAATACCATTGCCTGTATAGGATAAGTTAAAGCAAAATCTAGGAGAAGAAGTCACTGTAGCCATCCCCTCTTGCCATTCAATTAAACAACAAAAAACGCTATCCCGACTAATAAACCAAACTTCATTATCCGTAACACATAAACCTTTCGCACCGATAAAATCTTGCCAACAGGAATTATTAATTATCCTCGTAACACTATTCAAAGGATTAATTTGTAATAAATAACCATTTCGAGAATCAATAGCAAAAAGAGTTTCATTTTTAAAAGCAATTCCATCAAGAGAAGTAGCAATAATCGGGCGGATTGTAGAGTAAGTCTTGTTTTCGGTATGAGAATTTGAATTCATGGCTCGAATTAATTCCTTGAGTGCAATAATAATAACTAACTGAAATTATGTATGTTAATCTAAAATATAGAAGAGAAAATTATACATAAGCTAATCAATCATATCGTAACTATTAGCAGACAATAACAAAATACAGTCTTGATAATTTGCTTATAGTGAACATTTAAGGAAAATCTTATGGTATTTTAGTTTAAGGAAAGAATATCGTATTTAGGCAGGTTTTAGGTTTAATACCCTCGAAATCAGGTTGCTATGAATAATAATTACAAAAAAATTTTATGGAGAGAATCGTCTCAAAAGTGTTGAGTTTTTGAATAAATATTGTTAAAACTGCGCATTTTTTTTGCCTTTGACGAAGTAAACAAACAATTAATTTTGCCTACGGCATCCACTCAAAACCAATACTAATTTGAGAGTCATTTTGTTTGATAGAATTTTGCCAACCAATTTCTGTGGATAAACGTATATTTTTAGTTAAAGCATATCCTACATTTATTTCTGTAATACCAACTTCTTCTTTACTATTAGGAGAAACAAAACTTTGGGTTAAAAAAATATCCGCCGCACCTTGAGGTGAAAGAATCAACGCAAATTTTACTCCCACATTTAAACCGTCTGTATTATAACCATTGGTTTCTATATATTTATATCCTACCATGGGAGCTATATTAATGTAGTTTCCTAATGGTAAAACATAATATTGTAGATTACCAGATAAACTTATTCGATTATCTTTAGAAGAATTACTTATATCTGTACTATATTTTGCACTAAAAGTTAAGGGAGTATTACCAATAAAAAAATCTTCTACCCCTATAAAAACACCACCAATATTATTATTAGAAGGAAATTGAGTGTAACCAAAACGGTATCTAGTGCGAAAACTAGGTTGATAAAGAATTTTAGCACCTACATCAGGAATTTCTTGTATCCATTCTTGAATCACAGGACTATTTTCGATAATAGCAGGATCTAGATCAAATTCTTGACTTTTTTCAGGAATATTAATCTCTTCCGCCATACCCTTTGTAATCACTAAGGTTAAGTTAATTACTGTCAATAAAATAAATAGACATTGATGAATTGCATTCACAGAAAATTAATGAGGTAAAAAGATTAAAACATTGATTGTAGTTGATGAAAACCATGACCGAATTTTTGAGTTAATTGTTCCAAAGATTGTAAATGATTTCGGATAATATTCACTTGTTCTTGAATAGGATGTAATAATTGTTCTAAAAGGTTAATTTGAGCTTGAGTTTGAGTAACTTCACCATATAAATTTAACCATTTATCTTCTTCGTGTTTCAATTGTGCTTGTTTGTGAGAATATTGTTGTTGCTGCTCAGAAACATGAGCCTCAATGTGATGATTACTTTGACGCAAAGCATTAATTTCAGCATTGAGCTTATCTTTTTGTTGTTGCATTAATTTCTGTTGCGTTTCAATTTCTGCTAAAACGGGACGTAGATTAATGGTATCAGAAAAATCAAGATCAATTATTCCTTTACGACGACTAAAAATCCTGAGATGTTGATTGAGCATTTTTTGTTGTCTTTTGAGAGTTCGTCTTTGTCCGACTAATGTCTCATTTAATAATTTCATAGCTTCTTGAGAATCGGCTAATTCTGTTTCTAAACTGAATTTTTCTACGTCACTAGCTTGATTAAGTTTAGCTTGAATTTGTTTAACATCATCGCTTTGTAAAGTTAATTCTTCTTCCTGTAAATTAACGAAATTAACCAGTTTAGCCGTTTCTTGTTGAATCTGATTAACAGTATCTTCTAATTTACCTAAAGGCATACTTTCTAAAGCACTAAAATCTATTTCAATATCTTCGCTATCATCAGCTAAAAATGAAACTTCTAAATCAAGGCGACTGAGACTTTCTAAATTTAAGTTTAATTGCCCTAAAGAATATTCCTTTTCTGCTAATAAAATTTGATCAGATTGTAAACCAGTTAAGGCTTTTTGTAAGTTATTTTGCTGAGTTTCCATATCTTGACGAAGTTGCTCAATATAGTGTTTCTTGCCGTCTAATTCCTGTTGTTTTTGTTGTAATGTACTTTTATGAGCTTCTAATTGTTGCCAATAATTATTTAATACGTTTTGTTGATTATTCAGCCCTGCAAAAGCCTGATGTAAATTTTCAGGATTAAAACCACTCTCACCAATGTCTGACAATATATTTTGTAATTTTCCCTTAATTTCCCCTTGATTAGTCTGATTATCTACTAATCTTCTTTGTTCTTCTCTAAGTTGCTCCCATGCTCCATTTAACTTATTTTTTTCTTCTTCTAATTTGACTAATTCTTCCTGTTGTTGTTGTAATATTTGCTGTTGTTGATCAAGCTCTGCTTGTCGGCGCCCAATTTCTTCTCCTTGTATTTTTAAAGAAGTTTTCCATTCTTCTATTTCTTCTTCTTGAGATTTGGACTTTTCTAAAGTGCGGGAAAAATGACGTAAATAATTAACAATACGAGAACCAGCCAATTCTGGTGTACCCTGAAGTTGTTTATTGTTATCTAAGTTGATAATGTAAAGAGTTCCTTTTCCTGTTTGATCTGCGATAAGATCCGTAGCAATAATATCTTCTCCTCCTAAGGTATTCCAAGTTTGATCAACACCTTGAGAAGCCAAGAGTTTTAACTCAGTTTTATAGCCACCAACAAATCCTCTATTTTGATTTTTTACTTCTGCCAGATATAACACAAATCTTAATCCCTTTATGGTTAATCTTTAAATACTGCTTATTCTAATGATAAATGATAATAGAATAGAAATTTATTTTGCCACTAAAATACTCAATTAATTCTGTGCAAAATAAGCAACAGTATTATTTTAACCTTTTTTTTCAGAAACACTAAATTTTATTATTAACCAATTTGATTGATTTATTGTCTTATCCGATCTAGCTTCTGCTATATTTAAAGATTGCTATATAGAAAAATAATCATTTCCTTAGTCAAAACATGGAGCAAAATAATCATTCTATATCCAGAAATTTTATTTTAGAAGCCGTTAATTTATCTAAAAGTTTTGGAGGCTTAAAAGCTGTAAATAATGCTAATCTTCAAGTCCAACATAACAGCATTACTGGATTAATTGGCCCTAATGGAGCAGGAAAAAGTACTTTATTTAATTTATTATCTAATTTTCTCAAAGCTGACACAGGGAAAGTATTATTTGAAGGAAAACCTGTACAAGATTTACCTCCTCATCAAATCGCTACTCTAGGTTTTATTCGCACTTTTCAGGTTGCGAGGGTTTTATCTCGTTTAACGGTATTAGAGAATATGTTATTAGCTACTCAAAATCAAACAGGAGAACATTTATTTTCCGTCATCTTACATCAGGGTAAAATTCGCCTACAAGAAAAGGAAAATCGAGAAAAAGCCATGACTATTTTAGAATCGGTTGGATTGGCTCAAAAAGCCTATGATTATGCTGGAGCGTTATCTGGAGGGCAACGTAAGCTATTAGAAATGGCTAGAACTTTAATGACTAATCCTAAATTAATTTTACTAGATGAACCTGCTGCTGGAGTTAATCCTACTTTAATTAATCAAATTTGTGAACATATTATTAACTGGAATAAGCAGGGTATTTCTTTTCTAATTATTGAACATAATATGGATGTAATCATGTCTTTATGTAGTCATGTTTGGGTATTAGCTGAGGGGACAAATTTAGCTGATGGTACTCCTTTAGAAATACAAAACAATTCTCAAGTTTTAAATGCTTATTTGGGTGAGTAAAACCTATTATACTTGTAACTATTTAACTTTATTTATGAGTAATTCTAATTTTGGACATCATTTCAGGTACTTTGTGAGGATGCCATGAAGAGTTCGCTTTAAGAAGAATGCGATGGCGATAAAAATTTAAAGTCTCGAATAAACATCCGACAACAGCACAAGTAGCGGCAATTGTCAATATCCCTATACTACCAGAACCTTCTCCAAAAACCGCTAAAAAATTCCAAATTTGCTCATAGATATTCTCTGCCCATACATTAGTAAAGGGAACGTAAGACACTAGGGCAAAACTTCCTAAGATTAAGGTGAAAAATACTACGGGAGCGGCAAAACTAACTAAGGTAGTTAATAATAGAGAAAAGAAGAAAGATAACCATATATTCATTGTTTTAACTCCTCAACTGGAGTTCTAAGATAAATGTTAAAAAATTTTAATATTCATAAAACCTTGTTTTTTTTAACTATCTTTAGAGTAATAGGAAAATCTCGATTTGTCATCATTTTGTCAAGAATCTTAAAAAAACATTAAAAAACTTGTCAATATAACCTTAATAGTGTATATGAAAGTTTATTTTGCTTTACATAACATTATCATTGTTGATAAATCAAACAAAGATGTCATTTAATTTGAATAAATATAAAGATTCATGTCTTCTAAGGTTTTAATTGCTAGACACGGAAATAGATTCGATTTTGTTTATCCACAGTGGTTTAATACGGCTGTAAGACGTTATGATCCTCCTTTGTCAGAAGATGGAATTATTCAGTCGTCAGAATTAGCAGAGAGGTTAAAATGTGAGAATATTGATCATATTATCGCTTCACCCTTTTTACGCACCATTCAAACAGCACATCCTGTGGCACAACTACTTAATTTACCGATAAAGTTAGAAGCAGGTTTAGGAGAATGGCATAATCCTGATTGGATGACGGAAAAACCTCAAATTCATCCCCGAAAAGAATTAGATTATATCTATGATTATATTGACTGGAGTTATACCTCTCAAATTATTCCGATTTATCCTGAAACCGAAGCAATGGTTTTAGAAAGAATGGAAAAAGTTACACAGTTATTAATAAAACAATTTAGTGGTAATTTATTATTAATTGGTCATGGAATTTCTGTACTTGGTATCATTAGAAGTTTATTAAAAAATAATATTGACATAAAAGCCTCTTTATGCTCCCTTACCATTTTAGTTAATAACGGTCATTATTGGCAATTAGAGTTAGAAGCGGATACTTCACATTTAACAAATTCTCAGAAAAAATCATTTTTCATTAAAGAATAATTGACAGATTAAAAAGTGTCACTAGAGATAAAAATTCAACGGCAATTAGTTTTAAGCTATAAATAGAATAAAACACAAATTTTTGCACAAATATTATGATGATTAAATCACCAATAAGTCACCATGAAAGTCATATTACTTCACATATTTCTCCTTTTCTGATTCAATTAGTTTATCCTTTAACTACTAAATTAATTTTTCCTTTTTTCTTTAAAGAAATTACCATTATTGGTAAGGAAAATGTACCTAAAAATGGCGGATTAATTATTGCGCCTACTCATCGCTCTCGCTGGGATGCTTTAATAGTTCCTTATGCTACAGGAAAATTGGTTAGCGGTAGAAATCCTCATTTTATGGTGTCGGCTAACGAAATGAAAGGTATTCAAGGTTGGGTTATCAGAAGTTTAGGTGGTTTTCCTGTTAATACGGATAAACCGGGTTTAGATAGTTTACGTCATAGTTTTGATTTGTTGTGTCAGGAGGAGATGGTGGTTATTTTCCCTGAAGGTAATATCTTTCGTACAGATGAAGTGCAACCTTTGAAAAGAGGTGTTGCCAAAATTGCTTTAGAGGTAGAAATCACGAATCCTGAAGTTGAAGTCAAAATTTTACCCGTCAGTATTAAATATAGTCAACCTATACCTAGTCGTGGCTGTAGCGTTACAGTTACCCTTGGTGAATGTTTGAAAGTTAGGGAATATCAAGGCAAATCTACCAGAGAGAATAGTTTGATTTTAACGGCTGATTTAACTAAATCTCTCCAAAAAATTCACGAGAATTAATAATTTACTAAAAATTTATGCCCTAATTTTGATAAAATATTTTTTCGATTAATCCATAGGATTTATATTCTTTTATTAAAATGGCGATCGCATCGTTTAATTGTACATCTAAATCGCCTTCTTGAATATCAATAATTAGCTTATAAATTAACTCGAAAATAACTCGATTTTGTTTATCTATCATGACAAATTCGCCATTTTTTGTATAGTTAAGTTTTGACAAATAATTTAACTAAGTTTTCCATAAACTTTAATATTTTCAATTTCTAAAGAAAATCCTCCTGCTTCAAAATGAGGATTATAACCGCCGTCATATTCAAATTTACTTAACATTAATTGTAAAGAATAGACTTTATTAGAATCAAATTTTGGTGCATCTTTTAAAGTTTTAGCACGGAATACGGGGATTAATTCATCAAAAGGAATATCAACGGTTATCCACTGATTATCAATGGTATCGAAAGAATAACAATAACTAATACCATCCCATTTGCTTTCACATCGACTAATAAATTTATATCTTTTACCATCGCCTTTAACTTTTAAGCGAATGCCTTGATAAGGGGATAAATCCCATTCAGGGATAAAATTTTTACTTCTCACGGAAACAAAACCACCGTTATTATTAGTAGAAACAATGCCCGTAAAAATCGCTTTATTATCCCTTAAAATTAAATTACTGCTACTAACTCCCCCCATTACGACATCATCTACTGCGCCCCAAATAGTACGCAAGTTATCATTAGCGATGGTAAAATCAAATAAAATCATTTCGCCAATTTGTAAATTATTATTCATGAATTCTCTTAATTTATCTATGCCATTTTGAGGGAAAAAAATCACTTCATTAACTCTTTCAAATAATGAAGAAAGAAGTATATCTTTATCTAAATCCATAACCATAATTTCTGTTAAAGGAGAAGAAAAAGCGGTATTAGGGGAAGACGTAATAATTCTTAAAGGGGTGTTTTTCTTTTGTAAAGAATCGATGGTTTCTTGGGCTAAATTACTGTTATCATCAGCAATTAAAGTTATATTAATCATTAATGAAGGCATATTTTTTGAGTTAAATAACTTTAGGAAACAAGAAGGAATTGGAAATACATTAAAATAAACTAAAGTATCCCAAAGACGTTTTAATTCCATGATATTTTTAATATTATAAATAGATAATTTATTTTGTTTATCTACCTATAGTATAGGATAAAAAAAATATAATTTTTAAAGGTTTTTGCATACCATAAAATCAGTAAAATATCAAGTAAAATTGTTAATTGTTAATTAGATTTTATTAATTAATCTTCGGCGAAAATATAACGATATAATTCGCTAGGATCAGGTTCTGGACTAGCTTCTGCAAATTCTACTGCTTCGTCAATATTCTGTTGTACTTTTTTATCAATAGCGTCTAATTCTCCTTGAGAAACGATGTTATTTTCTGTTAAATAAGTAGCGAATTTTTTGATAGGATCTCTAGCATTCCAAAATTCTTTTTCGGCTGGATCTCTTAATTCATCAGGATCTGCTAAAGAATGACCCCGGAAACGATAGGTTAAGGCTTCGATTAATGTTGGTCCTTCTCCCGCCCTAGCTCGTGCGATCGCCTTTTGTGCGACATCTCGTACAGCTAATAAATCCATGCCGTCAACCTCATAGCCTTCCATGTTAAAAACACTGGCTTTTTTATAGATTTCGATTTGAGAAGTAGCACGTTCATGTTCCATACCGATCGCCCACTTATTATTTTCGACGACATAAAGAATGGGTAATTTCCACAAGGCAGCCATATTTAAACATTCAAAAAATTGACCATTATTACTAGCACCATCACCGAAAAAACACACTGTAACTTGATCAAAATCTTCTCCTAAAGCCTTTTTGCGATACATACTTTGATAAGCTGTACCAGTAGCAACGGGGATACCTTCAGCCACAAAAGCATAACCACCGAGTAATTTATGCGCAGCAGAGAACATGTGCATTGAACCGCCACGACCTTTACTACAACCTGTTACTTTGCCGAAAAGTTCTGCCATAACTTCTGTGGGAGGCACACCACTACTTAAAGCATGAACATGATCTCGGTAAGTGCTACAAACATAATCTTGATCAGGACATAAAGATTTAACAATACCGCTAGAAACCGCTTCTTGTCCGTTATAAAGGTGAACAAAACCAAACATTCTACCACGATAATACATTTCAGCACACTTATCTTCAAATAAGCGCCCTAAAACCATATCTTCATAGTAAATTAAACTTTCTTCTTTAGAGATTTTAACGGTAGAATGGTCAAATTTGGGGAGAGTTCTTTCTTGAGCCATAGTAATTTTTTTAGTTATTCATAAATCATTATTAAGTATCAGTGAATAATAATCAATTTTTTCCGTGAAGATATGTTATTTCGAGGACAATTTTATTCTAATAATTCCCCAGCCGCCTTCCATCCTTCAATACTAGGAGGAAAACCTTTAACGTTGTCATAACCAAGCATTTGTAAAGCCATAACACCCATAGCAGTACGATAACCCGTCGAGCAATAAAGTATTACGGGACGATTTTTAGGAATTTCTTGAAGATGATCTGTTAATGTTCTGATGGGGATATTAATTGCTTGTTTTATATGCCCTGAATCATATTCATTTTTCTCCCTGACATCCACTAATAAAGCCTGTTTTTCTTTGGTTAAAGTCTTAATAGCATTAACTTGTCTAATGGTATAGTAATCCGAAGGAATAGAGGAGAGAAAATTTTTTACAGAGGGTAAAGCTAAATTTTGATAAACCAAATCTACAGGAGAGTCAGGGTTTTTGTCACTAACCATCTCTAATAGTCCGTTATTACCACTGGGAGTAACAAAAGCAATAACTGGATTTACTTCTAAACGAGTACAACCATAAAATAAAATACTTAGTAACAAAACGAATAGGAGTTTTATCATGGGTTTATTTGTGGGCATTGCCCACCCTACTTTTAGAGAATATTTATGACGAAAACCATTGTGTACCGATTCCTCTAGCCATCATTGATGCTAATAAAGGGATAAGAGTAAATCCACATAATTCCACAATAATAATATACTTTAATCTTTTATATTTATTGAGTGTTATTTCTGGAGGTTTTTCCTGTGTTAGAGATTTAATCCAACCTAAAAAAGAAATAGTGGGATATAAAGATAATGTACCTACCACTAAAAATACAGCCATTTTCATCCAAAAAACTGGTTGATTCATATAATAAGCTGTTTCTTTACCGTAATATAAAACCCTTAAAATTCCTGTACCTAATACTGTCAATGCTGCGATACCATAAGCAGTATCAGCCCATAAAATTCTCCAAGCGTCTTTTAAGGTTAATTCTTCCTTAAGGGTAAAAAATTCTGTTATTAAAGTTGCAAAAATAACACCTAAACTTAAATAATGAAAATAGGCGGTAATGGCACTAGCCCACATAAAATTTTCTTATGGATTTTAATTAATTATGAATTTTAATATCATTTTATAGTTAAATAACAGTATAGTCAATTATTTTTGTTTTAAAATCTTACTTAAGTTGGTTAGTTTACATCTAAGTAAGTAGAATAGTGAAGATAGACAACAGGAAACTTTGAGAGTTTTAGTTGCCTGTACAAATTATCAATAATGTGCAATAACGATATTTCGTTATTTGAAATAATTAGTAGTAACTATAGAATATTTGGTAATCATAAAAGATAGTTCTAAAAATGACCTTATAATGTTGGAAAAGTCATACTGATATTTAAGGATTTTTCTCAATGCGTAAGTTCTATGTATTAATAATTATTTACCTTAATCTGTAAATTAGTCAAAGAAGCTAAAACCTAACATAAACAGTTAAGACTAAATTACAAGTATAAGATTTAATGAGTTCAAGGCAAATACGAGAAATTATGATAACTATAATGAATTTATCTTCAATATATTACGACATAAATCTCTAAAATACTTACGACGTTCTGTCGGTACAGCAAAATAATTAGTTGTTCGTCTAGGGTAAAAATGGGATTCGATGAATCCTTCTAAACTTAAAGACGATCCATCATGTGCCATTCTATTAGGTATAATTAATTGATAATCTAAATTGATAAAAAAATTAAAAAGATCTTCTTTTGTGTAACCTAAACCATCATTTTTTTGAGGACCACTTTCAAACATTATTATTGGTCTATTATCCATAATAACTCGTTTCCCTCCTATTAATACTCCTAGTTCTGCACCTTCAACATCTATTTTGATTACGTCAATCAGTTCGGAAGATATAATATTATCTAATGTTGTTAATTTAACTTTTATTTCTACTAAATTTTTATTATCATTATCTAATGATTGTCCTAAAGAACTATATCCAGATTTTATCGTATTAATGTAAAATAAAACTTCTTTTTCTAATTCTCCTAATGCACAATTATATATCTTAACGGAAGGGAATTTACTTTGTAGTTTTTTTGCTTTGGCTGGTATTGGTTCTACCCCGATGACAGTTACACGAGTATCATAATCAAGAACATCTGATATTACTGAACCGATATGTGATCCGATGTCCAGAAAAACTTTATCAGATTTACAAAGTTTTGTTATTAAAAATGTTGCCATTTGATCATTGATTATAGTTCCTATACTTTCTGGATTTTTAAAGAATATAGAAAATACATCATAAAAATTACGTAAATTATTTGCTAATTTCCCGATAAATGTACTAAGAATAGATTGTTTTAGGGTTTCAGTATTTAACATTTTATATTTTTAAAACTAAAAAGGATAATAAAGTTTTGAATTATCAAAGAAAAATTATTGACTAATGGAAAATTGTTAGTTTTCAGCAACATGGATAATTTTCTGTCTTAAATCCACACAATAAGGACTTATTACATTAATGTTAATATTGTTTATATTTTTCAAGAAAAAATACACCTCATCATTTTAACGTCATAAAGTATTTGACGATAAAAAATAGCTAAATCTTTACTTTTAAACCTTGATTTATGATGGTAAAAACTTTTTACTGACTAATTTTGATTAAAGTATCAACAAAACTTGGGTAAGAAATAGAAGCCGCTTCGGCACGATTAATAATGGTTTTTCCTTGGGCATTTAAACCAGCAATAGCTAAACTCATAGCAATACGATGATCTGTAAAACTGTCTAAATCAGCACCATTAAGAAGATCTCCGCCTATAATTTCTAAACCATCCGCAAATTCGCTTATTTTTGCTCCCATTTTACCTAATTCTAAGGCCATAACCTTAAGGCGATCGCTTTCTTTTACCCGTAATTCTTCCGCATCTTTAATAATAGTAGTACCTTGAGCGAAACAAGCCGCTACTGCTAGGATGGGGATTTCATCAATTAAACGAGGAATAATTGAGCCTTCGAGGGTACAAGCCTTAAGTTTACTTGATTTTACCCTTAAATCCGCTACTGGTTCACCGGCTGCCTCCCTTTGATTAAAAATGGTAATATCTGCATCCATCATCTGTAAAGCCTCTAAAATACCTGTGCGAGTAGGATTTATACCTACATTCTCGATGATTAATTCGGAATGGGGTGTAATCGCTCCAGCTACTAACCAGAATGCAGCCGAACTAATATCACCCGGTACTATAACTGTTTGCCCTTGTAATTTCGCCCCACCTTCAATAGTAACGCTATGGGTATCAACATCAATTTCGAGAGTAGCACCAAAAGCTCGTAACATTCTTTCACTATGATCTCTCGACAAAGCTGGTTCGGTAACGGTGGTTTTGCCTTCCGTCATCAATCCTGCCAAGAGAATACAGGATTTAACCTGTGCAGAAGCTATGGGAGAGTGATAATGAATGGGTTTCAAATTCTGCCCCATAACCGCCAAAGGAGCATTTTTGTTGCTATTTCTGCCATAAATAATTGCCCCCATTTGTTGTAAAGGTTGAATTACTCTTGACATAGGACGACTGCGTAAAGAATCATCTCCAGTGACGGTGAAAAATTTGTCAGGTTGGGATGCTAATAAGCCTAACATTAATCGCATGGTTGTGCCTGAATTTCCTGCATCAAGAATACTTGACGGCTCTTGTAACCTTCCTTGTCCGATACCCGTAACAATTACTTTTTCTGTATTTAAGTCAGAAATTTTTGCACCCATTGCCTCAAAACAGTGAGCAGTACTACGAGGATCTTCTCCTAGTAATAATCCTTCAATAGTAGTTTCACCTGATGCCATCGCACCTAACATTAAAGCACGATGAGAAATGGATTTATCTCCGGGTATTGAGATTTTTCCTTGTAAAGAATTAGCTTTTTTTTCGATAACTAATTGATGAGATTGAGGATTTTTAATCAGTTTAATCACGGGGAATAATTATAAATTTTAAAAGATAAAAAAAGACTATATTTAGTTTATCATATTACTGAATTTATTTCATTATTTAATAAGTTACTTAGTATTTCTAAACAACAATAAAATAAATAATTATAAAATTATCTTCCATGATTGAAGTAAGAATTAAAGATAAAATCAACCTTAATTAATAACAAACATTATAGTCTCTTAAAGTTATTGTTTTAAATATATCAATATAGAATTTTTAAATCATTTGTGATAATTTTTGCCCCTATAACTACCCATTTTTTTTTGAAATTAACTTATTAGGAGTTAAATAAGATTACTATAACTGATAAAATAATATTAAATTAAGAAATTTTCCTGAATGTAACTATCATTAATAATCACTTTTATGGCAAATTTTTCTTCTTGACTACCCCAAAACTTATACTGAATAATTTTATCATGATTTTCTGTAATTATTTCTGCAAAAATATTATTATTTTCATCAATTATTTGGCATAGTAAATTTTTAGGTAAATAAGTATCTATATTGATAGAATAAATGCGAATAAAAATATCTATTTGATTATTTGTTTTTGGTAAAATTCCTAGTAATAAACCTAAACTATGATTCTCTAAATTAATGATTTTTCCTCGCCAAATAGCACAAGACGGGTGACTAGAATCTAATATTTGTAAAGCTAAAGCTGCATTCCATCTAGTTTCTTCATCATCGTGATTGTTAATAAATTGAGGTAATATATTAATTATTTCTTCTTTATTATCAATATTACCATCTAAATTAATGATACTTTTAAGTATATTATTAACTTCGGTATTGTTAATGTTATTTTCTAAAATTAATAAAGAATCTGTTAAAGAAAATGAGCGATAAGCCAAGGCAAGATTAAAGCTAAAATCAGGAATAAAATATTGTTGTTTTAAATCTTCAATAGTTTGCCAACTTTTAATTATTGCAGAAGAAAATTGATGATTTAACCATTGATTTAAGTTAACATATTGAAGAGATAAAAATAGTTGATTTCGGATAGAATTATTACTTATAAAACTTAACCAGTCAGAAAAATTAAGAAGAAGACGAGGAGATAAATTATTTTGAATTTCTGTTATTAAACTTTCTTCTATGGAAGCATTAAATGGTAAAGGAGAAATTTGTGGAATTGAATTCCAACCATATTCATATTCTAAGCAGATTATATTTAAGTCATTTTCTAAACATTCAAAAGGAAAATCAATATAGTGATTAAAAGAGTCTAATTTACCATAATTTATTATATCTTCATAAGAAGCATAACCCCAAAAATTAAGATAGTTTTCCTCTAAGTTTACTTCCACTGGGAGATAATAATTTCCTACCCATTGAGGAATTTTTAACCATTCTTCAGGAATAGAAAACTCTGTTTTATCTTGAATTTCTGTAGGTATTAAAACAATGCGACTATCATTAATATCGATAGCATTACCGTTAATAAAATTCCAAATACTCAAGTTATCTTCTAATTTTAAGTTATCAACAAAATTACTTTCTAACATTAAATTAAGCCAGATTAAAAAAGTTTTTCTGACTAATAAATTAAGATAGCCACGAAAAGAAGCAACTTCGTTATTTAACTTACTTATTTGTTGCCAAGTTTCATTTTTTATATCATCATTTAATTTTATTTTGGTTTCGTCTATATTAGTATCAATAAAGTTTAGATAATTCATAGTGTTTGTTTGTTATAACTAAATTAGTTTTTAATTAAAGAATTTTGGTAATAGAGTAAGTTGAGATAAATTAGAAGTGATTAATTTTAGTAATTGTTTTAAATTTTGATTAGATTCCATTAAAATATTGATGACAAAATTTTTCTAACCATAATATAATATTATTTTTAATAATCGGATTATTTTCTAACTGTAAATTTAGTTTATTATTAAACTTTGTTATTAAAACATTAATTAATTCTGGGCAAATATTTTCGATAAAAGAAATATCATTCATGGAATTTTTAAAATAGTTTTCTTGAAGTAATTTTTGTTGATAAATATTAATTTCTAAGAAAGATTTTTGGCATAATAACAATATTTCAGATTCGATATATTCTGTTAACCATCCTTTTAAAATGTCGATTAATACTTCAATTTCCTCCTTAGAAACTTTTTCTCTTTTTCCTTTAATATTTTTAATAACTTCATCTAATAACATTTTTCTAATTTTGTTTTTTTTCTTAGAAAGTTGAGATTGTTCTTTGATAAAATCAGGATTGGTTAATTGAATAGTTTTAATAAGTTGTTGTTGAGTTAACCCTAAACCTTCCCCAAGATAAAAAATACTTTGAGAAGGAAGATTAAGATTATTAAATGTAGTAGTAAGAAGATGATTAATTTGTGGTTTATCTTCATTTTCTTCTAATAAAGTTAAATAATCTTGAGGATTATCATTAATATTAATTTCTTTATCTTCAGGAAAATTAATCGTAATAGGATTTACAAATAATCTGGCTTTTTCTCCACAAAACTTAATTTTGTTTTCAAACTCTTCTATAGTTAATATCGAAGAAAAGTTAAATTGTTTCTCCGCTAAAATATTATATTCTTTCGTCATGATTTTTAATTGAGATATTGAGGGAGGAGATAAAGATTGATTTCGATGAGGAGAAGATGATACATAATTATCGACAAAACATTGCCAAATTAATAAATATTCTTCTAATCTTTCACCTGTTAAACCTCCCATTTTTTTTAAAACTTCTTGTCTTTTAGATTTACTAATTCTTTTTAATAATCCCCAATTAGTTAATAACTTCCATCCTCGACTAAGATAAACTTTGTCTTTAATAATGGTTTTTAATCTAGTTTGTGCATAAGTAGTTATTTTACTTCCTCTATGATTTTGATATTGTCTTAATAATTTTTCTGGTGTAATAATGGCTTCGTTACCCCATAAAAAACATTCTTCAAGAGTTAAAGAGTTAACGGTTTGATGATAATAATAAACTTGTCTTGTTGCCCAATAACAAACTTCTTGCAAGTAAGAGGTAAGATGATAACGTAATATTTTCTGAGGTTTTAATCTAATATTTGTTAAAAATTCATAGGCTAAATTCTCTTCATTAACTTCTTGTATCTTGATAATTTTTTCAATATTGATTTTTAACTGATAATCTCTTTGCCATTGTAAAATAAATTTATAACTGTCAGTGATGGCTAAAAAAGTAGAAAATTTATCGATAATATTTACTCTAGTTATCATATAAAAATATTCAATTATTTATTTAAACAATTATAATGTTAATAAGGCTCTTTTTACCAATTTTAAAATTAAAAATTAACGAATTAAATGATTAATATATTTAGTAGTAATAGGTGAAAAAGGTTTTCTTTGAATACTAGCTTGTTTTCTTTCCTCATAAATTATTTGCTTCTCTTTTATATTAGCTAATTGACATATATTTAAAGGAAAATTGTAATCTTGATAATACTGAAAACGTCCTTTTTTTGTAAATCTAAATTGACGACAAAATATGCGATTGATTTTAATATCAAATACTAAATATAATTTCCCTTTTACTTTGACTGTATCACCGATGTTAATTTTGGGTTCTTGACTGTTCATCTGTACTATTAAATAACTTGATTTTGACTTGGGCTTTTAATAGTACATCCAGATGGTATCCTTAAAATATGCAAAATTCTTAATTTTTCTTAAAATTTCACCATAGATTACGATGGTAAAAATCTCTAAAAACCTTAAACTGATTTACAATCCATCTATATAATTAACTATGACAGAAGATTCTCAAACTATTGCTTTACCTAATATTGCCTCTGCCATTGCCTTAGCTGGTAATCAAGGAGAAAATTTGAAATATATTTCCCGTCATACCGGAGCAAATTTAGTATTGCGAGGACAAGATTTAGTAATTCATGGTAAGGCTAAACCAGTACAAAGAAGTGTAGATGTCATTTATTGTCTTAAGCCTTATTGGAGTGAAGGTAAGTCGTTAACTCAACCTGATATTATGACGGCTTTTCAGGCTTTAGATACAGGAAAAACAGAAGAGTATCAGAATATTCAACAAGAAGTTTTAGCTAAAACTCGTAATGGTGAGTTAATTCGCGCCAAAACTTTTCGTCAACGACAATATATCAAGGCTATTAAAAATCATGATATTACTTTTGGTATCGGTCCTGCCGGTACTGGAAAAACTTTTTTAGCCGCCGTTTTAGCTGTACAAGCCTTACTTAAAGATGAATGCGATCGCCTCATTTTAACACGTCCAGCCGTGGAAGCGGGAGAAAGATTAGGATTTTTACCCGGTGACTTGCAACAAAAAGTAAATCCTTTTTTGCGCCCACTTTATGATGCCTTATATGAGTTTATTGATCCCATGAAAATTCCTGAATTAATGGAAAAAGGCAAAATCGAAGTCGCACCTTTGGCTTATATGAGAGGACGAACCTTGAGTAATGCTTATGTGATAGTTGATGAAGCTCAAAATACTACTCCTGCCCAGTTGAAAATGGTGTTAACTCGTCTTGGTTTTGGTTCAAAAATGATTGTAACAGGAGATATTACTCAAACAGATTTACCCTCCACTCAACAATCAGGGTTAGTAGTAGCTTCTCAAATTCTTAGAAATGTTGAAGGCATCGGTTTTTGTTATTTAACTCAAGCAGACGTAGTCAGGCATCCTTTAGTACAAAAAATTGTCGCAGCCTATGAAGCTAATAGTAATTAGGAGATAGGGAGATAGGAGGTAGAAAGAAGTTGAATAATTTATCAACTAATTATTTAAAACCTGAAACCTGACACCTTCAAATATTTTGCTTTGGGTAACATCAATTAATATTTGATTCATGGATTTTACCCATTAACGTTAAGATTTTTGTTGAATTAAATAAACAAATATCAGGAAAAAATATGACGGAATGGATTACAAATACCATGAATTCTTTGGGATATGTAGGAATTGCTTTATTAATGTTTGCGGAAAATTTATTTCCTCCTATTCCTTCGGAATTGATTATGCCATTGGCAGGTTTTACGGTTTCTCAAGGTAAAATGCATTTAATTCCTGCTATTTTTGCTGGGGTAATCGGTACAATTTTAGGTGCATTCCCTTGGTATTATTTAGGCAAAATTGTTGATGAATCGAGATTAGAAAAATTAGCCGATAAATATGGGAAATGGATTTTTGTGTCAGGAAGTGATATTAATAAAGCCAATAAATGGTTCAATCAATACGGGAATATAGCTGTATTTTTAGGTAGATTAGTACCGGGTGTGCGCACTCTTATCTCTCTTCCTGCGGGGATAAATAACATGAATCTAAGTTCTTTTGTTATCTATTCTACCATCGGAACAATAATTTGGGTATCACTTTTGACCGTTGCAGGTTATGTTTTAGGAGATAATTTTAGTTTAATCGAAAAATATATTGCTCCCTTATCTAAAATTGCTTTACTAAGTATAGGATTTTTATTTGTTATTTGGATAATTAGAAAACAACGGAGAAAATAAACAATATTGATAATTATTAGCAATAAACAACTATACTGATTATTGAGACATCAGAAAAATATATCTCAATTTACCTTTCTATCTCGTCCTTTGCTATATTGTTAAGATAAATTATGAAAATTTTAAATAAATAACTTGTATTTTATCAGAATGATCAGTTAATCATTGGTAAATTGTTAATTTTACGAATAAACTTAAAGCATTAATAAGATATTGTTACACTTAGTAAAGAAAATTTAAAAATATTAAAATTATGGGTCGTACAGGAGTATTGTTGTTAAATTTAGGTGGTCCAGAAAAATTAGAGGATGTACGTCCTTTCCTCTATAATTTATTCTCAGACCCTGAAATTATCCGTTTACCTTCCCCTTGGTTACAAAAACCCCTTGCTTGGTTAATTTCTACCCTCCGCAGTAAAAAATCTGAAGCTAATTATAAAGAAATTGGTGGTGGTTCTCCTTTACTACAAATTACCGAAGCTCAAGCTCAAGCCTTACAATCTCAGCTATTTTCCCAAGGAAAAGATATTCAAGTTTATGTTGGTATGCGTTATTGGCATCCTTTCACCGAAGAAGCCATCGCTAAAATTAAAGAAGATAATATCAAAAAATTAGTTATATTACCTTTATATCCTCAATTTTCTATTAGTACCAGTGGATCTAGTTTTAGAATTATAGAAGAAATGTGGAAAAAAGATCCCGATTTACAAACCATAGAATATACATTAATCCCTTCATGGCACAAGGATCAAGGTTATTTATCTGCAATGGTTGATTTAATTAAACAAGAGTTACAGCATTTTGAAAATCCCGATACTGTACATATCTTTTTTAGCGCCCATGGTGTACCTAAAAGTTATGTTACCGAAGCTGGAGATCCTTATCAAGAGGAAATTGAAGAATGTACTCATTTAATTATGAAAACTCTTAATACAGCTAACCCTCACACTTTAGCATATCAAAGTAAAGTCGGACCAGTGGAATGGTTAAAACCTTATACTGAAGACGCATTAAAAGAATTAGGGGAGAAAAATATCAAAAATTTATTAGTAGTACCTATTAGCTTTGTATCAGAACACATCGAAACTTTACAAGAAATCGACTTAGAATATAGAGAAGTAGCCCAAGAAGCTGGTATTACTAATTTTAAGCGTGTACCAGCTTTAAATACTCACCCAATGTTTATTGAAGCCTTGACTAATTTAACTACCGAAGCCTTAGATAAAAATCCTTTACGTTTTGATGAAGTTACTCACCCGAAAAAAAATATGAAAATGTATCCTCAAGAAAAATGGGAATGGGGATTAACCACCGCCGCCGAAGTCTGGAATGGGCGTTTAGCTATGCTAGGCTTTTTAGGTTTAATGGTAGAAATCATTAGTGGTCAAGGTCCACTACATTATATCGGATTATTGTAAAAAAATAATTAAGTAATAATTAATAAGTAATTGTATGTTTACTTTATGCAAAAGGCAAAAGGCAAGATACAAGAGGCAACAAAAATTATTACTTATTTTATTAATTTTAAAATTCACAATCCCTAAATTATTTAATACTTAAATTAATAATTAATAACTTTATTTTCTTTGAAATTGATTATTAAATTGGATAATTTCTTGAGCAACTTTATCACTAACACCATTAACGCCATTATCTAAAGTTTTGATCATATTTTCATAATCTAATTTTAATTTTTGTTGGCGAGATTCATTAAATAATAATTCTAAAGATAAATTAACAATATTTTCGGATGTAGCTTTTTCTTGTAATAATTCTGGTACTATCTCTTTCATTAAAACTAAATTAACAGGAGACATAAAAGGAATAGAAAACCGTAAAATTTTACGAGCAATCCAAATAGTAAAAGCATTAACTTTATAAATTACTACTTGAGGAATATTTAATAAACCTAATTCTAAATTAACTGTACCAGACTTTGTAATGGCTAAATCAGCCCCTGCTAAAATATCTAAAGTTTCTCCTTCAAAAAGAGTTATATCAACAGGATATTGTTTAATTAAATTTTCAATTTCTAAGCGATATTTAGACAAAGAAATAGGTAAATAAAAACGAGATGATGGTATTTTTGTTTGAATTTTTCCTGCGGATTCAAGCATTACTGGTAATAAATATTTTAATTCTTGCTGACGAGATGCTGGTAATAAAACAATCATTTTTTCTGATTCTTGAATCCCCAATTTTTTCCTCGCTTCTTCTCTTTTTGGTGCATTTTTAATGCGATCTACTAACGGATGACCTACATAAGTACTGCTTAACCCTTTTTCTTGATAAAATTTGGCTTCTTCAGGAAAAATTGCGAGTAATTTATCAGTAACGGCTACTAATTGCTTAACATCTTGCCCTAATGGTGTCCAAACCCAGAATTGTGGACCAATATACCAAATTATGGGGATTTTTGGAAATTTTTGTTTAACATAGGATGCAATGGCTAAATTAGGACCTAAATAATCAATTAAGACGATAATATCAGGTAAATTAGCTTCTAAATATTTTTTAGTTTGTTGTTGAATTTTCCATGTAGGAATAATAAAAGGTAAAGATTCTAACAAACCCACTGAACCGATAGCGGTAGTATCAGCGATAATATTTGCCCCTGCACATTGCATTTTTTTTCCTCCTAAACCTTCAACATTTACAGGAATATTGAGTATTTTTCCTTGTCGATAAAGTGCTTCTACTAATAAACCTCCTTGTAAATCTCCTGAAACTTCTCCCGTACTAACAAATATTCGCATAGTATTGCCCACTGTAAATCATCATTGATTTTATCTTAAATTGTTCTATGAATACAGAAGACAGGAGATAGGGAGATAGGGAGATAGGGAGATAGGGAGATAGGGAGATAGGGAGATAGGGAGATATATTAAGCCCATATAATTGATTAAAAATGATAATTATTTTTTTTTATATTTACTTTTGTTTAATGCTTATTTCTGCCTTGATTTTCTCTGGTAACATATCTTTTATTAATTAAACTTTCTTATCTCGAACTCAGATATTATCAATTATCATTGTTATATTTATTAGCCAAACTTTTATTTACAAATCAAAAAAAATATGATTAGATTGATTATGCTAGGAGGCCCCGGTTCAGGAAAAGGCACTCAAGGGATTAAAATAGCTAAGGATTTAGATATTACGATGATTTCCACGGGAGATATTTTCAGAAATGCTATGGCGACAGGGGATGAATTAGCCATAAAAGCAAGAGAATATGTCGAAAAAGGGGAATTAGTACCTGATATGATGATGATAAAATTCATGAGAAAACGACTTTTACAAGAAGATGTCGCTAAAGGTTGGGTTTTAGAAGGTTATCCTCGCACAGCATTTCAAGCAGAAGAATTAGATTTTTTATTAGAAGAATTTGAGCAAAAAATTACCTATGCAATTTACTTAAATGTTAGTGAAGAAACCATGATAAAACGTTCTTTATTAAGGGGAAAAGTTGATGATGAATTAGAAGTTATCAAGAAAAGAATTGAGTTATTTAAACAAAGAACAACTCCCATTTTAGAATATTATGAATATAAACATACATTAATTTCTATTTCGGGAGAGAATAGTATTGAAGAAGTAGAAAAAGAAATTTTTAGACAAACAAATATTATCTAACATAGCAATTTTTCCTATCATTGATCAATAATTATGTTTAATTAGTAGTCAGTTATTGGCTATTAAATCTAATAAATATTTTACAAATACTACATCCTGTATTTTTAAAATTATGTTACCGTAATTCTAATTAAAATAAGTGCTTTTTTAATCATGAAATCATCATTTTCTAGTGGGATAGGAAAATTTAGTATCAGTGGTTTATCTATACGCCGTCATATCGCCACTATTATGTTAACTTTGGCGTTAATGGTAATTGGTATCTTTTTTGTTACTACTATTAGTGTAGATTTGTTACCGTCTATCACTTATCCTCGTATTGGAGTAAGAATTGATACTGAAGGCATTGTACCAGAAATTGCCGTAGAAGAAATTACACGCCCTTTAGAAGAAGCATTTTCTGCCACCGAAGGAGTGGAATTAGTTTATTCTCAAACCAGAGAAAATAGCATTAGCTTGGACTTATTTTTCAAAGTTGGTGGTAATATTGATCAAGCATTGAATGACGCTACAGCTTCTCTTAACCGTGCTAGAAGTCGTTTACCTGATGATATTGATAACCCTCGTTTATTCAAATTTGAGCCTTCTCAGTTACCAGTATATGAGTTTGCCCTTACTTCCGATGTTAGAGATATTTTAGATTTAAGGGTGTTTGCTAGGGAAGAATTAGCCAGAGAATTAACCGTTGTGGATGGTGTTGCGGTAGTTGATGTTTCTGGAGGTGTAGAAGAAGAAGTTAGAGTCGAAATTGATTTACAGCGTTTACAGTCATTAGGAATCAGTTTAAATGATGTTTTAGATAATATTCGAGATACTAACCAAGATATAACAGGAGGACGTTTATTAGGGGAAAATAATGAATCTTTAACTCGTGTAGTGAGTAAATTTACCAACGCCGATGAATTAAATAATTTATCCTTTACTATTCCTAATTCCGAAAATCCTATTTATTTAAACGAATTTGCTAATGTTATTGATGATGCCCAAAATCAACGTATTTTTGTATCTCTTAATGGTACACCTGCGGTAAAAGTTAGTATTCAAAAACAAGCTAATGCAAACACTATCGAGGTGGTAAACGCTGTTAAAGCTAAAATCGAGGAGTTAAAGAAAGCTAATACCATTCCTAATGATTTAACTTTATTACCAACCCTTGATGAATCCGTATTTATTCGTAACGCCATCAATAATGTTATCACTTCAGGATTAATTGGCACAGGTTTAGCCGCTATTGCCGTATTATTATTTTTAGGCTCTATTCGTCAAACTATTATTATCGTCATCTCTATCCCTTTAGCTACATTGGCGGCGGTAATTATGATGAAAATATTTGGTTTAACCTTAAATGTTTTTAGTTTAGGAGGTTTAGCTTTAGGAGTTGGTATCGTCGTTGATAACTCTATTGTGATGCTAGAAACTATTATAGAAGGTACAGATAATATTATCCATGAAGGAAGTTCGGAAAAGGGAGTTTATCGGCGACAAATTATTACTCAATCCATCCAAAGCGCTTCGGAAGTAGAATCAGCATTAATTGCCTCCACTAGCACCAATTTAGTGGCAGTATTACCATTTCTGATGATTGGCGGTTTTATTTCCTTACTATTTAGTGAATTAGTTTTAACTATTAGTTTTGCGGTAGGGGCTTCCATTGTGGTAGCTTTAACTATTGTGCCAATGCTAACTTCTCGTTTATTAGCTATCAAATTCTCTAGTCAACTGAGACGATTTTTTATTATTTCATGGTTTAACAAGGCTTTTAATGGGGCTAATATTAGTTATACTTTTTTTTTGAGTTTTTTGATCAAAATTCGTTGGGTTGTTATTCTTGTCATCTTTTTATTTTTAGGTACAACTAGCTTAAGTTTAGCCCAACAATTACCTCAAGAAATTTTACCAACTATCAACACAGGGCAAGTTAATTTATTCGCACAATTTCCTACCAATACAACCCTTGCCACTAATCGTCAAGTCATGGCATTAGTTGATGAAGTTATTTTACAACAACCGAACACAAAATATACTTTTAGCACCTCTGGCGGTGCATTATTTGCTACTAATACCAATGAAAATGTGTTGCGAGGCTCAAGTAATATTACCCTAAAATCAGGCACAAATGTTGATGAATATATCATTAAACTTAATCAAGCCTTAGACAAACTCAACTTAGTAAATATTCGTTTAAGAATTACCCCCGGCACAGTTAGAGGTTTAATTCTTAATAATTCTCCTGTTAGGGCAGATGTTGATATTATTTTACAGGGCAATGATCAAAATTTACTCGAAGAGACAGGAAGACAAGTTGTTAATATCCTTGATGAAAAAGCAAAAAAAGTCAAATTTCGCCCTGATGCGGATGTTAGTCAACCAGAAATTGTGATTCAACCTGATGTGCAAAGATTAGCTGATTTAAACCTCAATATTACCGATATTCGTGATTCCTTGCAAACCACCGTTAGCGGTTTAGTTATTTCTCAATTACAAAGAGAGGATCGTTTAGTTGATATTCGAGTACAATTAGATTCAAACTTGGTAAAATCTGCCAATGATTTATTAAATGTACCTTTATTTAGTGATAATAATCGCTTAATTCGTCTAGGAGAAGTCGCCACTATTACCACAGGAGTAGCACCTTCACAAATTCAACGCATTAACCAACGACAAGTATTTATCATCACGGGAAACCTAGAGGAAATGGTATCTTTAGGGGATGGTTTAAAAGAAGTAGAAAGTATTTTAGATACCATTGATTTACCTGAAGGAATACGTATTTTACCCAGTATTGCCGCCGAAAGTAACAGACAATTACAAGCATCTTTGCCCATTTTAGGAAGTTTAGCTGCTTTTCTGGTTTTCGTGGTTATGGCAGTGCAGTATAATTCTTTAATTGATCCTTTGATAATAATGTTTACTTTACCCTTAGCCTTGTCAGGAGGAATTATCGGTTTATACGTCACAAAAACGCCCATCGGTGCAACAGTAATAGTTGGTGCAGTATTATTAATCGGTATTGTGGTAAATAATGCCATCGTCATGGTTGAGTTAGCCAATCAAATTTATGAAAAACAACAAAACAACCCCGATATTCTCAAACCAAGCCGTTATATAGCCATTCTTCAAGCCTCGGGAATACGATTACGCCCAATTTTAATGACAACAATTACTACGGTATTAGGGATGTATCCTTTAGCTTTAGGTTTAGGAGAAGGAGGGGAATTTTTACAACCTTTAGGCATAGTGGTATTTTGGGGTTTATCGTTAGCAACCTTATTAACCTTATTCTTAATTCCTTGCCTTTATTTATTACTTCATCAACCTTTTACCTTCTCAACTCCTCCGATTATCTTCAAAACCGACAATAAACCTCAAACACGAGAAAAACAGTTTATTTCCTGATGATAAAATGTGATGTCAAATTTCAGGTTTCAGCTATTCATAAAAAATATTGTTGAAGTTAATTTTCCTAAGTTTGATGTCATGATTCCCAACTTTTCGTTGTCAATTCTTAAATTGTCTAGGTTTCCTTATATTAATTCTCGGTGTGCAATGAATATGACAGAATAGAAAATAATTATTTGATACAAGAGTTAATAATATCCTTTAGATACATTTAACATAAAAAAAATATGAGCACAGCAACATTAGACGCAAACGTAAATATAGGTTTTAATCAAGATACTTTTAACACCTATGTCATGAATACCTATGGGCGTTTTCCCATTACCATCGAAAAAGGAGAAGGATGTAAACTTTGGGATACCAACGGTAAAGAATATCTCGATTTTGTGGCGGGTATTGCAACTTGTACTCTCGGACACGCTCACCCTGCTATGATTGAAGCTGTCACTAAACAAATAAAGAAGCTACATCATATCTCAAACTTTTACTATATCCCAGAACAAGGAGCTTTAGCAAAATGGATTGTTGATCATTCTTGTGCTGATAAAGTCTTTTTCTGTAATTCGGGTGCAGAAGCCAATGAAGCTGCCATTAAGTTAGTGCGTAAATATGCCCATACTGTTTTAGAATTTTTAGAACAACCTGTGATTCTCACTGCTAAATCTAGCTTTCATGGTCGTACTTTAGCAACCGTAACAGCTACAGGACAACCAAAATACCAAAAACATTTTCAACCCCTAGTCCCCGGATTTGAATATGTAACTTATAATGATATTACCGCCATCGAAGAAGCTATTACTAATATTGATGAAGGCGATCGCCGTGTAGCTGCTATAATGATAGAGCCATTACAAGGAGAAGGAGGAGTGCGCCCCGGAGATTTAGACTACTTCTTAAGATTAAGAAAAATTTGTGATGAAACAGGGATTTTATTAGTTTTTGATGAAGTGCAGACAGGAGTAGGTAGAACTGGTAAAATGTGGGGATATGAAAATTTAGGCGTTGAACCTGATATATTTACAAGTGCAAAAGGTTTAGCAGGAGGTATTCCCATCGGTGCGATGATGTGTAAAGCTAAATGTGATGTATTTGAACCGGGTAATCATGCTAGTACTTTTGGTGGGAATCCTTTTGTATGTGGAACTTCTTTAGCTGTTTTACAAACGTTAGAAGAAGAAAACATATTACAGAATGTTCAAGGCAGAGGAGAACAATTACGAACAAGACTCAGAGCTATTACTAAAAAATATCCTCAATTATTCACCGAAGTGCGAGGCTGGGGTTTAATTAACGGTATGGAAATCAACGCCGATATTGAATTAACTTCCATTGATATTGTCAAAAAAGCCATGGAAAAAGGCTTATTATTAGCACCAGCAGGACCTAAAGTAATACGTTTTGTACCACCTTTAATTGTTTCTGCTACAGAAATTGATCAAGCTATGAATATTTTAGAAGAAGCGATCGCCTTTTTTAAATAAAAATTTAGGAGTTAAAAAGGAAACGGGGAATACTGTAGGGGTGAATTGCTTTCACCCTCTTAAGGGGAATAAAAAATCTTTTTTGGATAAGTCTATTACTCTATTAGTACACCTTAAACACATTTTATTTAATTGTCCATATTTTGCATTTCGTTAATTATTTTCATAGTTTCTACACTGACAGTTGTTACTCTTATTAACAAGTCAATAACTTTGTCTTTATAGTCAGCAAAACGATAATTATTAAACTTTTCTGCGATGGTTTTATCCTTTGATTTTTTTTCCTTATATTGATCTAAAATCCATTCTAAAGCGCTACGATTTCCTAACTTATATTCCCAAGCCATAGACGGAATTTCTGTTAAAATTGTTACCTCATCAATGATAATTTGATGTTTAATTTTATCCGCTTTTAACTTGGGTTTAACTGGGAATCGCCCCCCTGCCCCCAATTCTGGGGGAGTAAGAGAAGGTTTGGAAGTCCCCAATGTTGGGGATTTAGGGGCGTAATTTTGCTCCCCTGCTTCTAATTCTGGGGGAGATTTATCCATATCAATTCTTTTCAAATTATGAGGCTCAATTTCCTCATAATTAAGGTGTAAATTCATCAACTTTTTACCCCAATTTACCCATTGATAAAAGTCATTATAAAAAGGGATTCTCGGAAACTCTCTCTTTAAATTTAACTTGTATTTTTCTCGATATTTAGGGTTATGTAAAACAGCATAAACATAATAAAAAATATCTTCTTTTTCAATATTATTATCTCCCCTCGTAAAACAGGCATCCTGCCTGTTAGCCTCAGACGGGCTAGAAGCCCGTTTTACGTTATAGTATTCTTTGAATTGTGCTAACCGCCCAATCGGTGATATTTTCTTCTCTTTTTCCCTCTTTATCATAAGTATATAACGGCAAACATTGAATCGGATCAGTAACAAATAATCCTAAATCTGTAATTCTATCACTAATAATTGTTGAAAACGGTAATCTTTGCCCTACTAAAAAATTAGGCGTTGCTGAATTAAGGTATGATTTTTAGATAAAGGGGTCAAATTATCAAAAATAAAAAAATGATACAATGTCCAGAGTGCGGGTCTAAACATATTCACAAAAATGGAATTAAAAAAGGAAAGCAAAATCATCTTTG
>NZ_JBGSUU010000090.1:0-5008 GCF_041753295.1 Geminocystis sp. | reverse complement strand
TTCCCAAACCCCTTTTCGATTCCAACGACTGAAACGAGTATGAACCACTCGAAAATCTCCGAATCTATCAGGTAAATCTCTCCAGGGAATACCGGCTCGATATCGATACAAAACTGCTTCCACAAATAATCGATTATCTTTAGCGGTGACTCCTATAGTGCCAAATCTACCTGGAAGCATATCTTTAATTCTTTCCCATTGATCATCTCTTAAAGCATAACGAGGCATCTTCTTACCACAGGGTGTTTTTGTCAAAAAATTATTCAGATATATATTTTATCTTGTTTTAAGTTCTAATTGATGACACGCCCTAGATGGTTTTTCAGGGATTTGCATTTTAGTATTTTCATCAGTAATAATCCCCTCTAACTCGGCATAGCTTAAATCCGCATCCGTCAAATCTGCACCTAATAAAAGGGAAAGGGGTTGAGTACCCCTAATTTCCCGATATGATTAAATCGAATTAAACTTGTTTTCTAACTCTTGAATTAGTAATTCTGCTTTCTCGTTGTCACTGATACGAACAGATGTAGGAATGGGATGATGTATATTAAATTTGTTGAGAATATCTCCCGCCGTAATAGCATCTTCGATTTTGTCCGCTACACATTGCCATTCAATCTTTAATCGATGCAAATGTTGACCATTTTTGATGTTTTCCGATGAATCAGTGGAAATTAGTTGATAGCTAGAATCTTTTGTAATCATACCCCAACCGATCGCACCAAAACTACTAGCATAAGCAATGATAGTATCTCCTTGATGATAAGAAGTTAAAAGTTTTTCTCCCTCGTCACCTGCCTGATTAGTAAAGTTAGCGGTAATAATTTGATTTGTTTTGAGATATTCCCACCAATATTGCTCATTAAAACCAATATTATGCCAATATATGTTTCCAGAAATGGATAATAAACGAATTTCCCCTTCTTTGACGATAATTCTCACTTTATCGCCGAAATTAGCTTTTTTTAACCAGTTTTGAGGAATAGAAAACTCTTTGTTTAATGTGATTGATTGAACTGTAATCATGTTGTTATACCTATTAATATTCAGAATGTTAATGTTTGTACTTACTACTTATTTATCCAGTCAATTTTGATGATTTATGCAGTTTGTCCTTAATATTTTTTATTGATGAAGCCCCGAAGGGCTTACTACTCTCAAATTATTTATTGACGGTTACGGCGTTTTTGATAGTTTTGATAACTAGCTTTTTTGCGCATACTTTTCTGATTTCCCACCTCTAAATCTTCTAATAAATCATCTACTTCTTCCATTTCTTCGGGCATACTATAACAAAGGGGTGCAGACATTATGTCTTCTTTCATTTGATATAACCGTTGTCTAGTATCGTTAATATCCCCTCGATCCAAAGATGCGATCGCCTCATCCTTAGCTCGTGTGACGTTTAACTGTAAAACTTTTGCCTTCACCTCCTCATTCTCTGGATAGGTTGCTAATTCGGCACTGGTGACAACGGGTAACTGTAGTTGAGCATGAGATACTTTTCTCAATTTTGTTTCCATATCGTCATAGGCTAAACGAAAATCCGCTAATGTCATGGATTGCGTCATTGTCGGTACTTTTAACCGCAACACCAAATCAAAAGTATTTCCTGCGATGAGATTCGGTAGTTTATAGTTACCGTATTGCGTCTTATCTAAATCGTTGAATACGTCCACTAATCGCACTTCTGCTAAGGTTTTAATGCCGATGGAAACTTTTTGCCCAACCGTTGCGATGATACCTTGTAACTCATTCTCGAAAATATTAGGTAACTGTTCAGGATCTTGAATGTAATAGTAATTACCGTCACCGCTAAGGGCGATACCCTGCATTAAATCCTCATTAAAGTCGTCTCCGATACCCATAGTGGTAGTACTAACGCCGTGTTTACTTAAACCATTAACATTAGTGGCGATCGCATCTGGATTAGTTTCCCCCACATTAGCCAAACCATCGGACAAAAGGATAACACGATTTAACCGCTCAGGTTCATTGAATTTACTAACTTGAGTAGCACCTTCTAGCCAACCATCGTATAACGCCGTCATACTTCGTGCCGTGATAGACTTAATTTTATTGAGAATATATTCCTTATTATTCGCCAAAGTACTAGGAACAATTACTTGTATTTGATCATCATAAATAGTAACGCTAATTCTATCCGTTGATAAAAGCTGATTGACTGCATAAGAAGCCGCTTTTCGAGCATATTCTATTTTTTTGCCTTCCATTGAGCCAGATCTGTCAATAACTAAACCTAAATTTAAGGGCAATCTTTCTTTAGTAGTTTTAATTTCTGGAACAGTAATTCTGAGGATTAAATCTAATTCTGTAACGACATCGGAAGCGACGGCATTTTTCAACGGAATAAACGTGATTTCTGGTTGCATAGTCATGGTTTTTTTCTTCCTAAAAATTCAGTTAATTTTTCAATTAAATAACGATTTAAAGACTCTTGTTCTTTAACACTATTGGGATAAATAAAATCATCTCGAATATGTAATTCTAAACCATCTAAAACTTGTAAATGATTCCACTTACTGATAACAAAATTAGAAGATTGATTTTCTCTTAAATCATGTTGATTAGATAAATTATAGTCTATATCAATGGGTGAATTGAGATTATCTCTATTTTGATTTTGATGATTAAGACTAGATTTATTTTCTTTAACTTTTTTCAGATTAGCTAAATATTCTAAAGCAGAATTACTGGTATTTCCTGCGAAATAATTATTGGTATTTTCTACTAAATTAGGATGAGTTGTTTGGATATTAATGAAGATACCACCAAGGAGTAAATTTTTTAATTCTTCATTAGTTTTACTGGTTAATAAATCATTAATTGCCATCGCACCAATACCGTCACTTAATAATCGTCTCACCAGTAATAGTTGCAACAAATGGCGATAGTTATAATAGGCATAGCGATTTTTGCGAATAGGCTCATCCATCAGTTTGAGAGTGGTATAGTGTCTTACTAGACGAGGATTAATTTCTTCTTTCACCTTATTATTTCCCTTACTGTCAGGCAAATATTGGGGTAATAATTGATTGACTACCTCCACAAATTCTTCAATTAGCCATTCTTGATGACTGGTTTCTAATTCTTTTAAGTTCATACTTTGACAATAACACTGCCAATGAAAAATGTCAATATCAATTTTAGTCGATGGTTGCGTTTTTATTCCTAAAGCAATTCTTTAGCTCGATCTAGAATTTGCTCTTTTTTTGGTGCAATCCCTTTTAATGTATTGATGTTATATTTATCTTCTTGTCCATTACTTAATACAATGGCAAAGCTGAGATTATCTTCATCATTAAAATAAAGTCTAATTATTGATAATAAAAGTGTTAAAGTAGTTAATCTTTGTTGTCCATCAATAACTTCAGCATTAGGTTTTCCTTCTTCTTTAATTAAGATAATACTTCCGAAAAAATAGTCAGGATGATTACTTTCTAAGGGATAAGGAAAAGCATCGTATAAATCATCAATTAATTCTAAAACTTGATCTTTTCCCCAAGCATAAGGGCGTTGATAGGATGGAATTTCAAATTGATAATTGGTTAAATTAAAAATCTTATTTAATTGTTCTTCTGTTGCTTTAATTGTCATAATATTTTTCCTAATTTTATTTCTTTTAGATGATAAATAATTATCTAATTCACTTTGTTTTAATTAACAAAATTACAAATTAATTAATTCTTTGCTAGAAAATTGGGGTAAATTTTGTTCTGTAATAACGGAATAAAGTACATCTGGATCTAAATCCGCCCCATTATCCCAATAAATTGTTCCCCATTCTGAGTTTAATTTGACTGTTTGAAAATAATCTAATTCTTTTAAAGGTGTAAAAATACCAGTAAATTCGATAATTTTACTAATATCAACTACTCCCTCTTTATTATCTTCAAATTTGAGATAAAGTTGATAATTTTCTAATGGTTTAACTTGAATAATGTCTTTTAACATTTTTACTCCAAAGGTTCGATATTTTGTAATGGTTGATTTTAAGGTGCGATCGAACTTCACCCCACAAAATCGCACCTCTGATCACAAAATATTATTCTTCAGGGATTTCTATTATGGTATTTTCATCAGTAATAATCCCCTCTAAATTGGCATCGGTTAAATCCGCACCCGATAAATCTGCATTACTCAAATCCGCATCCGTCAAATTAGCACCTGATAAATCAATATTACTTAAATCAAGATTACTGAAATTGACACCCGTTAAATTCTGGTTACACAAGTCGGGAAATTCTTCAGGATTGAAAAAACCTTCAAATTGTTCATCTCCAAAAACATCACGATAACAATTTAATAAACCAGATAAAACACATGGAGATACATAATGATATTTTTCTAATTCAGAACTATCAAGTTCAACAATACAGTGACATAAATCATATAAAAGAACATCAATCTCGTCCATTGTATAATTTGTTGGGAAATTTTTTGATGGTAAATAATCTTCTATCAAAACACATACTAAATCAGCTACTTGAGTTTCCATATTCTCTATGTATAATTCATAGAAACATCCCTGTAGCCTTTCTGCTAAGATCATCATGACATCTCCTAAGAAGTCAAAACCTTTATCAAATTCGTCATCATATTTATGCATCCAAAGAATACGGGATAATAAGTCATGACTGTGGAAAGTCGGAGATGATGCAAGCCAAGCATAAGGAATCGCTTGTTTTATCCCATAATTTTTATAAAATTTGACATCAGAGTATTGAATCTCTCGCCAATTAAACCGCATCCACAGAGGCATTAAATACTCCTGCACGAACATAAAATCGATCGCATCTCCTCGTATTTCAAAGTCATTATCAATTAAATAAGTCGCAACTTCTAAGCCAGATTATGATTGAAGCTAAATAAATACCTCCTTTTAAAATTTATTTTTCGTTTATCATATCTGGTAGCGATTGCTCTATACTGTTTTAATCTGGCAAAAAAGTTCTCTATTAAATGTCTTGCTTGATATAAATAT
>NZ_JBGSUU010000089.1:0-2129 GCF_041753295.1 Geminocystis sp. | reverse complement strand
CCCACAAAAAGCCTTCTTTATTTAAAATACGGGTTAACTCGTTTACACTGGGGACATTACGCCATAAAAGAGTCAATATTGCTGCCGTCATTAATGACAAATTGAGAATACGATTTCTTAATCCCAAATCACGAAACAAACCTTCTTGAGCAAAAATAGAAGGGGTTAACAGTTCCGACAAATGTGAAAAAATGGCATCATTTTCCATCAAAGGATGATGTTTTTTTTGTGCGTGATCTCGGTTAATTTTCTTAGTCATCCGTGGTTGGGAAAAAGGGAATACTCTCAAATATTGACATTTATAAGGCTTTCAGCTATTTGTTAATTTTTATTACTATTATCTTGACTGTTTGTTGATTTATTTAACTTCTAACGAATGGTTCATAATTGAGTTTCCACGCCGAATAAGTCTCGTTGATGCTACCTAAAAAACTGGTTTGTATTCCATTAGCTAAAGTGATAACTCCTGCTTTACCATGGACTAAACCAAATTTATCACGGGGTAACACTTTTACCTCCATTTTTCCCGTACTCAAAAACTGGTATAGTCTGGTTAGTCTGGGTTTACTGCGAGAATCTAACTTTTCAGGTTCAAAACTACACCATTCTCGTCTGAGGGCAAAATTAGCTGCCCTAGCGGTTTCTACGTCTTTTATCTCTAAATCGGAGTTACAGATAATTCTAACCTTCCCTGTCATCGATTCAATGGCTTCCCCTGCTACTTCTAAGATAGAGGAGCTAAAATAACCAGCAATACGATCGTACTTTTTCGCTCCTTTTAGTCTTTGATTTAAAAAGGATTCATCTAAAGGTGTTTGACGGGAAGAAAAACGATTCATTTTTGAATTATGAGTTATGAATTGGATTTTTTTTATAAGTGTTATGAGTCATCACATATAATGATTTTAGATCGATCGTCTTTAATAATTATTAGAAAAATACAAAATACAATAAATAATCATGCTTAAAGAATATCACGTTAAACTTATTCAACAAGGAAACATTCAGACTTTAACCATTCCTAAAGAATTAAAAATTACAACATCATCGGTAATTATTCATCAAGAAGATGATAAATTAATTATTGAACCATTACGTCAAAAATCTTTATTAAAAGTTCTTTCTACCCTTGAACCTTTAGAAGAGGATTTTCCTGATATTGATGAGGGTTTATTACCTTTAGATGATATTGAAATATAAAAATGAATTATGTTTATTTATTGGACACAAATATTCTTTCTGAATTGCTAAAAAATCCCACAGGAATTGTTTATGAAAAAGTAAAAGATGTTGGAGAGGACAAAATCTGTACCAGTATTATTGTCGCCTGTGAACTCAAATTTGGAGCTGAAAAAAAGAAATCAGCTAAATTAAAAGAAAGGATTGAATTAATTTTAACTAATATTGACATTTTACCTTTAATTCCTCCTGTAGAAGAACATTATGCTCAAATCCGCACAGATTTAGAAAATAAAGGTACACCCATTGGCGGTAATGATTTATTAATTGGTGTTCATGCACTCAGTTTAAATTTAACAGTTGTTACCAATAATGTCAGAGAATTTTCTCGTATCCCTAATTTAAAAGTTGAAAATTGGCTTGATAAAAAAATATGAATTATTCACAATTATTCTGGAAATATTAAACTATCCTCTCTAAAAAGCCACTTAAAAAAGTCAATTCTTTTTCATAAAATATGACTACTGAGGATAAAAAACTCTAATAAAAAATTGATTACGATAACGGCGATAAATATCAAAATCTTTATCTAAAGTAGCAATAGCAGGTATATTTAATCTTTCAGAAATCGCTATTAACGATAAATCAGTAAAGTCGGCAGGTAAGTCTTGGTAAATCTGATTTAATTGTTTGATTTTTTGATAATCTTCTGATAGTAAATGTTCAGCAATAAATACTCCTTTTTCTAAGGCAGATAAAAACTCTGTTTGAACTTTTACATCAGGTGCAAGTAACCACATACCCTCAGTTATAACCCTCTTTTGTCATTTTCCGAGGTAAAATAGTAGAAGAAAAAGAAAAATAAAACTTGGGAAGCATAAGCAATAATGGATGTAGCCGAACAAATTCGTAAACATTTGCCACGAACACCAGAAACCACGATACCATTA
>NZ_JBGSUU010000088.1:0-10046 GCF_041753295.1 Geminocystis sp. | reverse complement strand
ACATTTCTTCATGTTATTTGTACCTGTAACTGGTTTGTGGATGAGTTCTATTGGTATCGTTGGTTTAGCTTTTAACCTCCGTGCTTACGATTTCGTATCACAAGAGTTAAGAGCGGCAGAAGATCCTGAATTTGAAACTTTCTACACCAAAAACATCCTATTAAACGAAGGTTTACGCGCATGGATGGCGCCTCAAGATCAACCCCATGAAAAATTTGTATTCCCTGAAGAAGTATTACCTCGTGGTAACGCTCTCTAAATTTAAAGAGAATACTTAAGTCTAAGCCCCAATTTAGGGGCTTTTTTTTTGCCTCTATTTTTAAATAAAATCTAATTTTTTATATTTAATATCAATAAATTAATTAATTTGTTATTTTTTATACTTTTTAAACATACATTCTAAGGTAAAAAATAATTATATTTATTTAGAAATAAAGTATTTTTGAGAAGAATTAGTCACATAAAAAAAACTTGTTTATTATGTTATATTTTCTGGTTTAATTAAATATAGTTCCTGATCTGGATGATTGTGAAAACAGAATTAAGGATAGGTATAACCTAATTTTAATAATATTTATGAATCAATCCAGCAAATATAAAGGTAACATTCTTTTAATTGATGATTTATCGGACAATTTAGAACTATTCAGCGAATTATTGCTTTTAGGTTACAATGTCCGTAGCATCACAGTTTCAAAAATTAAATCTAAAACTTTAAGAATAAAGAATCAAGATGTAATTTTATTAAATATTAATAACCCTGAAATTAATTATTATCAAATTTGTGATTCTATTAAAAATTATAAACATTTAACTAATATTCCCATTATTTTTATTGTTAGTTTATATGATGTATTCGATAAATTAAAAGCCTTTGAAGTAGGAATTACAGATTATATAACTAGGCCATTTAATATGGCAGAAGTAGTAAGTAAATTAGAAACTCAGTTAACCATTAAAAGAGAAAGATATTCTTTAGAAGAAGAAGTAAAAAAAAGAAAACAAATAGAAGAAATCTTAAATCATTCAAGAGCATTACTTTTAAGTATTTTAAATAGTTCTTTAGATGGTGTTGCAGCACTACAATCTGTTAGACATCCTAAAACGAAAGAAATTAAAGATTTTCGTTGTTTAGTCGTTAATCCTATTTTTGCTAAACTTTTTAATCGTAGTCAAAGTGATATTATCGGAAAATTGGGATTTAAAAATTTAATTGCACAGATAAATATTGATTTTTTTGATGATTTTGTTAAGGTGGTAGAAAGTGGAGAGTCTTTGCAAACTGATTTTTATCATCCATTAGGAGAAACTTCTTGGCTTCAATTTGTAGCGGTAAAACTAGAGGATGGTTTCGCCCTCACCATTAGAGATATTACTCCAAGTAAAAAATTTGAGATTCAGCTTCAAGAAGGTAATCGCCAATTACAATTAATGGCTAATTTAGATGGATTAACTCAAGTAGCTAATCGTCGATGTTTTAATGATTATTTAGAGAAAGAATGGAAAAAACATTTACAACAACAAAATCCCATTACTTTGATTATGATTGATATTGACTATTTTAAACTCTACAATGATTTTTATGGTCATCAAAAAGGAGATGATTGTATTTATAGAGTTGCTCAAGGTATTGCGATGATTATTAAGCGCCCATCAGATTTAGTCGCCCGTTATGGGGGGGAAGAATTTGTTGTAATTTTACCCAATACTAAAATTGAAGGTGGTTTGATGGTAGCTGATTTAATTCAAAGTACTATTTCGTCTTTCTCAATTCCCCATGAAAAATCTACAGTGAATCCTTATGTTACTTTAAGTATGGGTGTTTCTTGTTTAATTCCTGATGGTAAAACAACCTCTAAGGATTTAATCTCAAAGGCGGATAAGGCATTATATAAAGCGAAAAATCAAGGGCGTAATCAAGTAATAAATGAAGAAAAATAAATTTATTTCCCTGATTTAATGTTAAATTATTAATAATTTCTGAACCTTTGTTTTATAAAAATAAAAATTATTAAATTATGAACAATATTAAAGTATTAATTTTAGATATTGATGGTACAATTTCAGGACAATCAAACCAAGTTAATGATCAAGTAAAAAAAGCCATTCAAGAAGTACAAAATAGGGGAATTAAAGTCGGATTAGCTACAGGGCGAATGTATCGTTCTGCATTACGTTTTTATCATGATATTAAGGCTAATTTACCAATTATTGCTTATAATGGTGCATGGATTCAAAATCCTGAAAATGGAGAAATATTGTTACATAATCCTGTTAATAAAAAACAAGCTCAAGAATTATTTACTTATTTAAAAACTAAACAAAATATTAATGATGATATTGAAATTCATTTTTATTTTGATGATCAATTATATGTTGAAAGAATCATAGAAAAAACTGATTTTTATATAAAAAGATCTGGAATTGATGTTAATATTGTGGAAGATTTAACTATTCTTTTACAGAATAATCCTACTAAAATTTTAGCTTCAAATCCTTCTCCTGAATTAATCTTACAAATGTTAAATGATTTAAAAAATCGTTATCAAGATGATGAATTATATTTAACTCAATCAAATCCTATTTATTTAGAAGCTACTCAAGCAAATGTTAATAAAGGTACATCTGTTAAATATTTGATAGAAAAAATACTTGGTTTTAAAGCAGAAGAAATAATGACCATAGGAGATAATTTTAATGATTATTCTATGTTAAAATATGCTGGTTTTAGTGTTGCTATGGGTAACGCACCTGAAGAAGTTAAAGCAATGACTTCTGCCGTTACTAATGACGTGGAAAATGATGGCGTAGCGGAAGCAATTATTAAGTATCTTTTATAGTTATTGTGATAATTTTTCTTCAAAACTCTAATCTAATCTATCAATTAAAATAGTAACCCAATTTTAAATATGTCGAGGAAAGTCATTTAATTATTAGGATAAAATTATATGTTTTATTCAATTAATTTTTAAGAACTTTTATCGACTCTAAATTATTTTTGATAGATGTAATAAAAACAAACTGTAAAATTATTCAATAAAATTTTAACACCTTAATCGAAAACTAATAAAAACGGTAATGACTAAACTTATATGAGATTAGATAATTTTAAAAAATAACCCTTGACATTATACCCTAGTATAGAGTTTATACTGAAAGTAGTTAAATAATTATCGATCAAAACTACTGTAATCATGTTTAAAAATATCACTGAAAACCTTGCTGTAGGCTCAATTACCGATGTAGAAACCCTAACCGAAATTCAGGAAAAAGGCTATAAAACCTTAATTGACTTATGCCCGTTAGCTGAAGGTAATAAACTAGATGAAGCCACCATGAAAAATTTAGGCTTTGATTATGTTAGTATTCCTGTATCTATGCAAACCTTGAATCAACAAACTCTCAATAGCTTTATTACGGCGGTTAAAGATTCTTCTCAACCTATTTATACTCGTTGTGCTTCCGGATTAAGAGCATCTGTTTTTACTTTAATTACATTAGCAATGCAAGAACATTGGACAGAGGAAAAATATCAAACGGAATTTAATACTTTAGGTTTACAGCATAAACCCAATTGTCCGTTAGCGGATTTTGCCCATACTTGCTTGACTGAATAAGTTAGTATGTAACTTCATTATACAAAAAAAATATTACTTTCACAAGGAGAAAAAACCATGTCAACTTTAACATTAGAAATTTTAGGCACAGGCTGTAAAAAATGTCAACAATTAGAAGCAAATGCCAAAGAAGCCGTTAAAAATCTAAACTTAACTGCCGAAATTAATCATATTACCGACACCATTGAAATAGCCACCAGAGGCATTATGTCAACTCCAGCCTTAGCCATTAACGGAAGAGTTGTTAGCACGGGTAAAGTGCTTACTCCAGAGCAAATTCAGCCTTTATTACAAAAATAAATTCTACGGTAGGTTGTGGTTAAAACACAACTTACATATTAGAAGTAATTTATCGTTAATTTTTTTTAATTCCTTAATTTACTAATAATAATTAAAGCACTTTGACTATTAATAAAAAATCATAAAATTATGTTTGATTTATTTTACCCTTTTGATTGGCTTTCTACTCAAATAGTGACTAAATTATTTGGTGTAAATATCGAATTTCCTCTCGGTTCAAGTTTACATTTCTTCTTTTATGATGTCCCAAAAGTATTAACTTTATTAGTAGTCATTAGCTTTATTATTGGCACATTTCAAAGTTTATTAGCACCAGAAAAAGTAAGAGCTTTTTTAGAAGGTAAAAGAAAACTAACAGGTAATATTTTAGCGGCGATGTTAGGGGCAATAACCCCTTTTTGTTCATGCTCTGCTGTACCTTTATTTATAGGCTTTTTAAAAGGGGGAGTACCTTTAGGAATAACCTTTTCTTACCTTATTTCTGCTCCTATGGTAGATGCCGTTGCCGTGTTTTTATTATTAGCTTTATTTGGTTTAAAAGTTACTTTAATTTACGTTATTTTTGGCATAACTTTAGCTGTAATAGCTGGTTATATTTTAGGGGTTTTAAAACTAGAAAAATGGGTTGAACCTTTTATTTGGGAATTAAGAAAACAAGCCCCTCAAAATGAGAATAATGAAGTGATAGAAAATGAATTTATCTCATGGGAAGAAAGAATGAAAATTGGTTGGTTTCAATCCTATGAAATTTTAAAATCTGTTTGGTTATATGTAGTAATTGGTATCGCTTTAGGAGCAGCAATTCATGGTTATGTGCCTACGGATTTTATCACTCAATACATAGGAAAAGATAACCCATTTTCAGTATTAGTAGCGGTTTTAGTTGGTGTACCTCTTTATACTAATATTGCTGGGGTTTTACCCATTGCCTCGGCGTTGGTAGATAAAGGAATGCCTATGGGTACAGTTTTAGCATTTACTATGGCAGTTACCGCCCTTTCTTTACCACAAATGATTATTTTGAAAAAAGTTTTACGCCCGAAATTATTAAGTATTTTTATCGGTTTAACTACTTTAGGAATTATTACCGTTGGCTATTTATTTAATGCCATTTTAACTGTTTAACCTTATTTTATACCCACATTCTACACGCCATCATGTAGTTTATAAAAAATAATATTTGGGCGTTGCTGAATTAAGGTATGATTTTTGGATAAAACCGTCAAATAATCAAAAAAAAAGCTATCGTTCAATTAAATCTTTTCAAGAATATATTTTATCTTGACGGTTTTTTTTGTTGAACAATTTATGGGGTAAATTGTAATAATTCATTGATGAGAATTGGTTCACCTGTTACATTAGTTGGATCAATACTTGAGTCAATAATAATGGGATTATTAGGAGTCACCGTCACCGTATTAGTCGGATTGGGCGTAACGGGATTAGTGGGAGTAACGGCATTACTCGGATTAATAGGATTTGTGGGTTTAGTGGCATTAATGGGATTAGAATTAGTTGGTTTAACTGGATTAACGGGATTAACGGGATTAGTAGGTTTAATGGGATTAACCTTTGCAATGCGACGGGATTGATAGGGAAACAGAGATTGAAAAGTAGATTTTCGCTCATTCCTCAACTCAGGATTTGTATTCCACATACTACCATAGAAAAAGAAAGCAATTCCTAGTCTTTCCTGTCGAACAGCTAAGGCTTTTTCCCTGACAAAATCAATGGGGGTAAGACGGTTGGGTAATCCCGTGAGAATGCCTATTCCTACAGGTATTTTTCCTTTCGCTTCCTTGATTTCAGGGTGACTAATTTCCCTCTGAAAAACGGCAAAATCCGATCGATATACTTGAATAATTAACTCATCAATCAAATCTTTTCTTACCCAATCTAACCAATCTTGCAAAAAAGAATTATAAGCTGTATGGTAAGGATTAGGGGAAATTGAGAGAATTTTATTCGGGTTTTGGGCTTTGATTGTTTGGTTAAGTTGTGCTACAAATTCCGTTAATTTATTCGCTCTCCAACGCATCCAATTGGCATCTTTGTAATTTTTGGGAGGCTCTAAGCCTGTTTCTTGTTTGTAAAGATTAGTTGTATAAGCATCATAACCAAGTTTTACGGGTAAACATAAATGATCATCAAATTGAATGCCATCAATGTCATAACTGTTAACGACTTCCATCACTAAGGCGGTGATAAATTTTTGGACTTCGGGATGGAAGGGATTAAGCCACACCACTTCCCCCGCCGCGCTATAGGTGGTTTGAGTGCCATCTTGGGCTTGAGTTAGCCAATTTGGATGTTTTAAGGCTAATTCTGAGGTAGGAGGCGCCATAAAACCAAACTCAAACCAAGGTAAAACTAACATCTTATAGCGATGTGCTTCTTCTATCAATTCCTTTAAAGGTTCTTGTCCTTGTAATCCTTTATGTACAAATGGTTGTATTTTTGCATCCTGTGCCACTTTACTCGGATAAAGGGCATAACCAGAATTCCACACTACAGGATAGATAGTATTAAAATGAAGGGAAGCAAGATTGGCGATCGCCTCTTTCATTTTGGGGCGATCAAGTAGTATATCAGTGTCGCTGGTAGTTAACCAAACTGCCCTCATTTCTGGGGTATTTTGAGACAAAACTGGAGCATTCCAAACACTGATTAGTAAGATACTGAAATAAGAAGCAAAAAACAAAGATAAAAGTTTCAATACACGCAAAGATAACCATTGAGGAAACAAAAAACTAATCATTGTATAGATTATTGTCTATAATTTAAGAAATGAAGATTTGCCTTATTCTATCAAAATCTTCGGGTTTTTGCTTTGAGTGTGAGATATTATCTTTATTCTTGGCTGAAAAAAGTCTGGTAAATATAACTAATGTTAGTTGTGAAAATAATAGAGTAGCAAAAAATAAATGTTATTATATCGAGGTATAGATTACTGAGAAAATCACTATTTTTTTGAATTTAAAAACTAAATATGAAAAGATTTAAGATAGTCGAATCAGAAAATAGTTATACATTGTACGAAAAAAATAGCTATTTTTTAATGGGTTTATTTAGTCTTCCTTTTGCCATTATATTTGGAATTTTGTTCTTTAAGGCAACGGCTGAATCTGCTGTATTATTTTATAACTTCTGCTTTTTAGTAGTTGGTTCCTTAACCTTTACAGGATTACTTTCTAATCGTTATAATTATGTAAAAATTTTTTATAAGAGCGAAGATTTACATAATTATATTGCTGAATTAAAATTAAAACAAAAACCAAAAATATACTTTTTAGAATGATAAAAAAGCTATAATTTTAAGTTATTAAAAAATCCTATATTAATTCTGCATAGTCTAAAGTAAATGATCTTTATCTATAATCGTAGGGTGGGCAATGCCCACCTTTTTTATTTCTCAAAATTCAACAACAACTTAGAAATTTGACAAAAAAATCATTATCGTTGAATAACTTTTTCTCTTTGATAAGACAAAACTGCTAAATAATAAAATAAAAAAGTAGCCCATATTAACCAAAGTATATTAAGAAAAATTAGACTGTCATTTCCATTATTGATTATCGATTCTACTAAGGTACGATAATGATAAAAAGGCAATAATACTAATAAATCTTTTAACCAAGAAAATTTATCAGGAATAGGTATCGGTAATAACCAACAAAGAAGTGGAATTAATAATAATGAATATCCTAAAATAGAATCAGCACTTTTTGGTTCGAGGAGAAAACCTAATGTAATTCCTAGTAAGCCAAAGGGAATAATGCCAATGATTAATACTGAAATAAGAGTAGATAAATTACTAATAACTTCAATATGTGCAACAGAGGTTATTAAAGTAAAATAAGTCACCGTAAAAACTCCACAAACTAAGCTAATGGCGGTTAATTTTGCCCCAATATATAAAGTAGCTGGTAATGGTGTTGCTTTTAGTAAATTTAACCATTTTTCTGATCGTTCTACCACAATTCTTTTAGCAAATCTATCAATAACAATTGTGAATAAAAATAGACCACAAATAGCAGTTAATGGTAATATTTGATTATCTGTCTTTCCTGATAATTTAACTAAAAATGGAAGGACAAAAGGAATCAAAAATATTCCTAATAAGTATAAGGGAGTGCGTAAAATTTGTACTACTTCAAAGTTAATTTGTTGGAAAAACATTTTTAAATAAGAGGGAGATTCTACTTGATTTAAAGAGTCAAAAGTGGTGATTTCTGTTGATGATATATCCTCAGAAGTTTCAGTTAATTGACTGTTACCAGAAACTTTAGAGTGTTTTGTTAAAGTAACGATTTTTGGCTTTAATATATCTAATTTTTCTTGATCAGATTTATTATTAGTTATCATTAGAATTGTTGTACCTTCTTCACGACATTTTTCAATCTGTTTCCAGAAGGCATTATAACCACTTTCATCTAAATTTCTGGTAGGTTCATCTAATATTAATAAAGTGGGATTTCCTACTAATGCTAAGGCAAAATATAACCTTTGTTTTTGTCCTCCTGATAAGTCCGTCGCCCAAGATTCTGCTTGATCTTCTAAATCAACTTTTCTTAAAACTTCTTCTACACTGAGAGAGTTAGTATAATAACTTTGCCATAACAAAATTAATTCTTTGACTTTAATATTACTTGGTATTTCCGTATTTTGCAGTACATAACCTATTTTCATTTTGGAAAGGGGATCTTGAGAAGATAAACCCATTAATTTAACTGTGCCATTCGTGGGTTTAACCAAGCCTAAAATTAAGTTTAATAAGGTAGTTTTTCCCGCTCCATTTTCCCCTTTTAACACTAAAAATTCACCTTGTTTGAGGTTTAAATTAATATTTTCTAACACCTCGTTAGTAGGAGAAAATATGTTTTTTCTGAATTTTTTAGATGCTTGTTCTATTTAGATTACATTCATATCAAATATTAAGGATAAACTATTATTTTTATAAAGAAATTTGCATTAATAACCAAATTCCTACGGCAATTCCCACCGCAGGAAGTAAAGACACTCCCATTGTCGTGGCGATCGCATAACCGGATATACCTCCAAGAAACGCCCACAAATTACCAGTTACAGGAGGAGGATCAATTTTACAATCTGGACTAAATAAACAGAGGATATGATCTCCTGAAAAAATTGATACAGTAGCAATAATAGCTACAAATAAAATTCCACCGAGAAAAATAGTTTTCAAGTTCGATGAAAAAGCGAATTGATGATTTTTTGTCATAAAATTTTCTTGTGGTAATGGAGGGGATAATTCTATTTTTTCCTTATCTGTTATGATTTTAGAAAAATTTGTTTGTGAAGGGGTAATGTCTTGAGACTGTGTTTCTGGTTTCATAGTAATTTACTGCGTTGATGAATGTTTAGTTTAAGTGCTCGACAATACTTTTAATGACAAAATAAGAACCTGCACCGATTCCTGCTACTAGCAACAAAGGCGCACCTGCGATCGCTAATCCAGCACCGACTATAATCGCAGCAGTTCCAGCTACCAGTTCGGGATTTTCTTTGGCAATATCAATTAAGGATTTTTTTTCGGGTGTAATTTTATCGCCATTGGTATTGTTACTTAAACCAGTCACTTTCCCATTATCATTAGTAGTTGAGCTTGTTCCATCTTTATCTGTAATAAGAGGAGGGTTATAACATATATCGGGAAGTTGACTAACTTGTATTAGTGGATAACAAGAGTGTTGAATTTTTAAGGTACTGTTAATCAAGAGGGGAGTCCAAATCAAAAATAGTAGAATCAGGGTGATTTCAACGGATTTAGTTCGAGCATTGGCAAAAATGTTCAGGAAAGAAGAAAAATTCATAGTTAGTGAAAGAAAACTATATAGTCAGAGAGTTGTAAAGTAACTCATGAGTAAACTTTATTAGTAAGATAATGAAATTCTACTATCTTTAGGAAAAGTTTAATTAACTATTTTTTAAAATATTGTTCATACTGAGATTGAGAGCTTGGTTTATAAGTATTTCTCCTAACTCCTAACTCCTAACTCCTAACTCCTAACTCCTAACTCCTAACTCCTAACTCCTAACTCCTAACTCCTAACTCCTAACTCCTAACTCCTAACTCCTAACTCCTAACTCCTAACTCCTAACTCCTAT